>CAIZKT010000719.1:0-14744 GCA_903933565.1 uncultured Victivallales bacterium
AACGTGTGTTTCTCGGCAGGCCCTTCGTGCCGACGACTAATACCGCATGATCCTCGCCTCGGGTGTCGGTATCTGGCACCAGCCTATTACTCTCAGGTAGCCGCCCGCTTTGGGGCGGCTACCTGAGCAGTTACAACGGATGATTGGTGGGGGGGTGCAGGCTGCAGGCGTGCTAGGCTGCGTGCATGGTGATGACCCTCGATACGGTCCAGAGTTGCGTCCAACGGGTGCGCAGGCACCTGGCAAAGGATGCCGTCCTGCGACCCGATGCGTGGGACAGTCAGCACATGTGCGTTCTTTTATGCGCACTCATTTGCGGGAGTGCGCAAGTTCGTGCATAAAACGTCATCAAAGCGCGCATGGAAGGTGTCTGCGGGAGGGACGCGGCGGAGCGTCCGCATGACCGGACTTTCCGTTCAACGCCTGCGATTGCGGACGAATAGTCAGCACGGCCAAGGCGGTAACTTTATTCTTTATATTCATTCCGGCATGTTGGTACTATTCCTGCTTCTTATATCAGCCTATGCCAATGGGCATCGCGTTTTAAGGCCGCATGCGGCCGCAGGGACCAGCGCAAGGGAGCAACAGATGCAACGAATGACGCGAACGGGCGGCACAGCCGATGCAACGCAGGTTGGTCAGGCGGCCGGGAAGCCGAAAGATGGGGCGTTGTACGGGGCGCGCGGAAGTGGATGTGCGGCGATCCTGATCGCTTGTGGCATCCTCCTGGTCACGGCCGGCGCGGGGTATGCGCAGAAGGCGACGGAGAAGAAGGCCGACAAAAAGGCGGACGTCACCGGGAAGAGCGATGTAGTGGAGGAAGCGGCCGTCGAGTCGTCCAACCAAATGGCGGTTGTGACGGGTGAGGCGGCGACCGGGCTGCGCATCCGTAATGTAGCATTGGCGCCGCGCGATGCGGACTCGGCCACGGTCACGTTTGATATGGCATGGACGAACTCATGGCGGTACGGGAACGCCTTCGATGCCGTATGGGTCTTCTTCAAGGTGCGCGGGGACGGGGGCTGGGAGCATGCCCGCCTCCTGGCCGACAAGGTCCTGAATCCGGCCGGGTTCGTTCAGGAACAGGGCGGCACACCCCTCGAGTTTGTCGTGCCGGAGGACCGGGTCGGCCTGTTTGTGCGTCGCGCCGGACCGGGCGACGGGCTGACCTCCGCCCGGAAGGTCACGGCGGTGCTGGACCGCAAAGCGCTCAAGGGGGTTACGGACCCCGCTAAGGCGAGCATTAAGGCGATCGGCATTGAGATGGTCTTCATTCCCGAGGGTGCGTTCTACGTCGGCCGCGGCAACGGTTTGCCCGCCAAGTTTGCGGGCAAGGGGTCGGGCGGGACGGAGCAGAATTGGCTCTACAAGCACAACGGCAAGGCGAAGGATACCGCCGTGCCGCTCCCCTGGCGGAACGGCGGCGATGTCGATAGCTGGGCGGCGGGCATGACCCGGGCCGATCCGCCACCCTTCCGGATCGAGAGCGAAAACGCCATCCCGACCGGCACGAAGAAGGGCGCCCTCTGGGCGGTCAATTTCACCCCGGAGGACGGCGGTGAGCTTCCTGCGGCGTTCCCCAAGGGGTTCGCGGCTTTCTACTCCATGAAACGGATCGCGCCCACGGCCGGCCAATATGCCGAGTTCCTTAACACCCTGACGGAGGCGCAGGCCAAGAAGCGTTTCTACCCGCACGGGCATGGCATGAATATCCGGAGCGATGGGGTCGCGCCGGCGGACAAGTACTCCGCGCCCGACCCCGACACCCTGACCCAATGGCTCTCCTTCACGGACGGCGCCGTCTTTGCCGCCTGGGCCGGCCTCCGGCCGTCCACGGAGCTGGAGTTCGAAAAGATGTATCGCGGCGTCCGGCCGGCCATTCCGAATGATGCCATGCCCTCCTGCTATGGTGTCGGGGACACCGGGGTAGCCGGCGTGTACGAACGACCGGTCTCGATTGCCAGCGCGACCGGCCGCACCTTCCAGGGGACGCATGGCTTGGGCGTGCCTGAGCCCCTCCCGGCCGATTGGCCGACCGATCTGCGCGGCGCCATCCTGCGTAGCGACTACTTTTACGGCGCCGCGTGGGCGCCGGTTCATCTGCTCATCGGCGGCCGGATGAATGCGGTCACCGCCAATGCCGACCGGCATGGGTTTAGCGGCACCGGCGGCGGACCCCATGGGGGGTGGACGTTCGCCGGCTGGCGCGGCGCGCGCACCTCGCCGGCCGGGGATGCCGCCGTGGCACCGGTCACCGGTGAGCTGGATGTGCAAGTCCGGCGGCTACCCCGGTTGTCCAAGTCGTTCCAGCTTGACGGTGCGCTGGACGAGTGGGCGGAGCTGAAACCGGTGGCCGTCCTCGATTCGTCCGTCTTCCTCTTCCCGGTGCATGAGCGCTACCCGTCCGTCTTCACGAAGACCTGGTGGCACGGCCCGAAGGATTTCAGCGCCAAAGCCTGGCTGGCAACGGACGGCACGGCGCTCCTGCTCGCCGCCGAAGTGACCGATGACCGGCAGCGCAATGAAAAAACCGGCAACGAGATCTACATCGGCGACTGTATGCAGATCGGACTGGTCAACCAGGAGGCCGTCCAGTGGAATCTCGGTGCAGCCTTGACCAGCAACGGCGTGGCGGTCGCGCAGTTTGATGGCCCGAACGAAGCGCTCCTCAAGAGCGGCGCGTGTGTCGTCAAGCGCGATGACGCCGCGGGCGTCACCCGGTACGAATGGCGCCTGCCGTTCGCGGATTTCGGGGTGGGGTCCGAACAGCCTTGCGTGTATTACTTTAACTTCTTTGACGACGACGGCAACATGACGGTCAAGCGCAATGGTAATGAGCTGCTGCCGGTGCCGCAGGTGCGACGTCTCCAGTGGGGGCCGGAACGAACCGAGCCGTTCCTGCGCCCCTATTACCCCAAGTTCGATTTTGCGCCGTAGGCGCTCGGGTCCCGGGATGAGGATGGTCACCATGATCCAACCACGAGTATGGCAGACACAGCGGCGGCGGGTCGCCGTTCTGGCCGGCCTGCTGCTGGCCGCCACGTCCCGGGCGCAGATTCTGCTCCCTACGCCCCCGCCGTACATCGAGACGGGGTATGCGTATGGCATGCACGCGCATATCAACAACGTCACGCTGACTCCGCGCGATGAAAAGACGGCCGTGATCGAGTTCGACCTGGCCTGGGGGGGCTCCTGGCGGCACGATGTCAACCACGATGCCGTCTGGATCTTCTTCAAGTTCCGGACCGAGAACGATCCGCCCAAGGGGGGGTGGCGGCATCTATTTCTGTCGGCGGACCGGGTGCTGAATCCGGCTGGCTATGGCCAGGACTTCTCCGGCCGGCAACCCACGTTCTTGAAAGGGAGCGAGACCTGGAGCGCGCCGGGCGACACGCAGTTCGATTTTATGGTCCCCGTGGACCGTATACCGGGCCCGGGTGGCGCCATGCAGGAGGTCCGCGCCGGCGTGTTCGTGCGCCGGGCCGATCACGGCATGGGAGGCGCGTCCGGCAGCAAGCTAAGGGTCCTGTGGGATCTGACGAGATCTCCGGGCGTGAAGCCGGACACGAATGTACAGATTAAGGCGCATGAGATCATCATGCTGTATGTGGCCGAAGCCCCCTTTTACCTGGGCTCGGGCGCCAGTGAGTCGGCCGCCTTCTATCAGACCAGCGCCGCGAAGAAGCAGGCCGCCGAGAAGGAGCGGATCGTCAAGGGGAACGCCACCATGATCATCAAGGACGGGGTGGGTGGTGACGATCTACTGCTCCCCCCTTATCGCGTCACCAGTACCAATGCGATTCCGACGGGTACGAAACCCGGCCGGCTCTGGGCGCGCGGCGCCGAACCGCCGGAAGACGGCGAAATCCCGGCCGCCTTTCCCAACGGATACAAGGCTTTTTACATGGCCAGGTACCCCTTGGTTCCCAGCCATTATGCCCAGTGCCTGGATCTGCTGCAGCCCGACGTGGCGGAGGAACGCTTTCACCCCGAGGGGTTTCCGTGTCATGGCCGGATTTCGCGGACGCCGGAGGGGGCGGGAGGCGGCTACACCTATCAAGGCTTCGGGGCCCGGAAGAGCAAGGCGCTTTGGTACATGTGCTGGGCGGACGTTGCCACGTACGACGATTGGGCCAGTCTGCGCCCGATGACGGAACTGGAATTTGAGAAGGCGCTGCGTGGCCCGCGCCTGCCGATGAAGGAGGAGGCGGGGACCTCGTTCTGGGGGGGGAGTTTCGGCGGCGGTCGCTACAACGCGCATCCGCGCGAGATCGTGGTGTCGGTCGCTATGACCAACGGCCTGGCCTACTGCGGCACGCACGGCAGCGGCACGGCGACCAACTGGCCGGCGGACTGGCCCAGGAAGGACGCCAAGGGCACCGGCGTGCGCGGCGGACAGGAGGCGGCCTCCGGTCCCGGCGAGCTGGCGGGTCCCATGTGGTGCACCTCCTCCCGTCTGGATGCGGCGCTGGCGGATCCGGAGCGCTTTATCACGTACGGTTGCCGCCCGGCGCGAACGGCACCGGAGGAGGCAAAGTGGAATTCGGTGCGCAATGAACGCGAAGTGAGTCCGTGGCTGCAGGGCGCGCCGTAGCGCGCGGCCGGCGCCGCAAGGGTTGCGGGTTCAGTCGGGCACATGTGCGATGGCGGAAAAGGAATCAAGAAAAATGACGCATGCGAAACGAGGGATGGAGGCGATGTCACGGTGCCGCGCGAACGCCACGAGGCGTTTGCCGGTTTACGGCTGGCTGTTCGCGGCCCTGTTGGCCGCGGGCGCGGCGCCGGCGCAGCTGCTGGTGCCCGTGCAGCAGCCTAGCAAGAGCCCGCTCAGTGAGCACGTCTACTTCAGCAGGATCAGCCTGCTCCCGCGCGATCCGGGGACCGCGGTCATCCAGTTCGACATCGGCTGGACCGGTTCCTGGCGGCACGATGTCAACCATGACGCGGCCTGGATCTTCTTCAAGTACCGCGTAGAAGGGGACGCGCAGCAGACCTGGCGGCATGTTTTCCTGAAGGCGGATAAGGTGCTGAATCCATCCGGCTACGGTCAGGGGGCCGCGGCCCCGCTCTCCTTTGACTGGGGGTGTTCCCCCAAGGATAGCAAGACCTTCACCGCCGCCGGCGATACGCAGTTCGACTTCCAGGTCCCGGACGGTGCGGACGGGTTCACCGGCGCGTTCGTGCGTCGGGCCGACCACGGGATGGGGACGGCCTCTGGCGCGAAACTCACGGTCCTGTGGGATCTCACGAAGGCGGAGGGGGTCAAGCCGGACACGAAGGTGGCGATCAAGGCGTACGGGATCCGTATGATCTACGTCGCGGAAGGCCCCTATTCCCTGGGCTCGGGCGCCACGGAGAGCGGTGCCTTCTACACGTTCCAGCCGGAGAAAAAGCGGGGCGCCGAGAAGGAGCGCATCAGCATGGGCGGCGCCACCATGGTGATTCATGAGGAGGTGGCCGCGGCCGACGAGTTACCCCCGTACCGCGTGACCAGTTCCAACGCGATTCCGACCGGCAAGACGCCCGGCCGGCTCTGGGCGCGCTCCGCCGAGCCACCGGACGGCGGCGAGATCCCGGCCTCGTTCCCCAACGGCTACCGGGCCTTCTACATGATGTTCTGCCCGATGCCGCAGGCCCTCTATGCCAGCTTCCTCAGTTCGCTGCCGCCGGATCAGGGCGAATATCATCACGAGCAGGGAAACCACGCTACGGAGGCCGGTTGGTCGGGCGCTATCGTCAAATCCACCGACCCCGAGAACCCTTACGAGTTCCACCACGGACGCCTGAAGAGCCATTGCACCTGGTGGCTGAAGTGGGACGATGCCACCGCCTTTGCGGCCTGGTCCGGCTTGCGGCCGATGACGGAGCTGGAGAACGAGAAGGCCCTGCGCGGGCCGCGCCTGCCCGCGCGCGAAGAGGCGGGGAACTCCTTCTGGGGCGGCAGTTACGGCGGGGGACGGTACAACGCGCACCCGCGCGAAATGGTGGTCACGGTTGCCACCACCAATGGCCTGGCATACCGCGGCACGCATGGCAGCGGCTCGCCCACCAACTGGCCGGGCGACTGGCCGCTCAACAAGTCGGCGCAGGGCACGGGGGTCCGCAACGGCCAGGAGGCGGCCTGCGGGATCACTGAATTGCGCGGACCGATGTGGTGCACCTCCTGCCGGCTCGACGCGAACCTCAACGATCCGGAACGGGGCAAACTCTACGGTTTTCGCGCGGCGCGCACGGCGCCGGAGGCCGCGAAATGGAACTCCGTGCGGCAGGAAGAGGAGACCAGCCCGGTCTTGCAGGGCTGGCCGGGGGGCGGGCGGTAATGGCACGACGGGCGCTTGGACGAAGCGCACCGGCGGGCGGCACAGGCGCTGTCGCTTGCGACAGGCCGGCTTGAATAAACAGTAGAAGGGTAAGGCGATGATACGATCCGCAATGCATAGGTCCCGGTTGCTGGCACAGGCCGGTCTGACAGTGGTCCTGATGGCCGCAGGGGCGGCCATGGCCCAGGAGGCGCTGGAAGTCCCCAAATCGTACGGCGAGGCGAGCCGGGTGGATACGCCGATCTTGCGCGTGCCGTTCCTGAGCAAGCCGCCTGAGATCGACGGGATCATGCAGCCGGGGGAGTGGGATGACGCCTCTGCGCTGTCGGCCTTCCGGTACGATGCCGACAACGGGATCTTCACCCACTTGGCCCCGCATCAAACCCAACTCAAGGTGTATGCCGGGTTTGACCGTGAATTCCTCTATTTCTGCATGATCTCGCCGGTCTTCCCGGAAGGTTCCTGGCTTAAGGCCCGCGGCCGTTTCCCGGACACCCTGATGCACCCGCTCTACGGCACGCTCAATGACGATCACACCGAGCTGGAAATCCGCCCGGTGGAAGATCTGAAGCTGGGCCAGAAGCTGGGGCTGTTGCGCTGGGATGTCAACCCGATCGGCACCATCAACGACTGGCATTACGGCCAAGGCAAGTCCGATTTCAAATACACCTCGGGTGCCTACATCCGCACCGTCGCGGATGACAAGAACTGGGTGATCGAATACCGGATTCCGTTAAAGTCGCTGCAGTACCTCGGGTACGCGGGCCAGGACGAGACCGGCCGCCCCCTGGTCCAGATTCCGCCCCCAGACGGGACGGCCTACCGCTTCTGGTGTGCGCGTGGCATCGGCGGCAATGGCGCTTTTTTCAACAATTTCGACGACACGGACTGGGAGACCATGCAGACCAAGCTGATCTTCGACGCGCAGTCCCCTGTGATTCAGGTCAACGAACTCGGCCGGATCATGGATAACCGGATCGAGCTGGACGTGACCCTCAAGAACCATAACACCCGCTCGGAAACGGTGCGCCTCGGCTTCCACGTCGAGAGCGCGGAAGGGTCGGCCTACTCGAGTTACAACGACCCGGAAATTCCCAACGGCCTCGTCGAACTCAGACCGGGCGAGACGCGCAAGATCAAGCTGCGCAACCAGAACCCCAAGTTGACGCTTGAAAACAACGTGCTCTGGTTCGACGTGCGGAGCGCGGGCACGCCCGCCCGCAGCCTGTTCCGCACCCGGCTGATGAAAGCCCACCTCATGGACGGCGGCATGGCAGGACAGCCGAGGAAGTCGTTTCGCGAGCGGCGCCTGGAGGTGATCAAGACCCTGCGCCCGGAACGGATCCCATTCTTCGACTTCCGCCTCGATGTCTCGCCGTACACAAAGCGCCTGATGGCCGTGCTGGACCGCGGCATCGTGGGCGTCAAGGAGGAGGTCAAGACCGCGGTCGAGGCGCAGTTGGTCATCAACAACATCGTGGACGGCGAGGAGCGCGTGGTGCATGAGTTCAAGGCGCCGGTAATCGGCGATTACGCCATGTTTGACGTGATCGCGACCAACCTGATGCCGGGCGAGACGTACAACGTGACCGCGCTGATGTTCGACGAGAACATGAAGATCGTCGGCGAGCAGGTCGAGAAGGAGCCGTTTATCAAACTTAACGCCGGGAGCACAGCCGGCACGACCGCCACCAAGGCCGACAAGTTCTCCACGCTCCCGGGGGTCGAAGATTCGACGGCCGGCCAGGTGCGGGAGGGTATCGCGGGCCGGGAACGGGTGGGGGGCGCCGTCAAAACCGAGAGTTTCCAGCGGGCCTCGTGGATGGACAATCAGACCGGGCTCATGGACGAGGTCTGGGAGCCGTTCGTGCCGCTGCGTGTGACGGACAAGGGGTTCGAGACGCTGAAGCACCGCTTTACCCTCGACGCTTCCGGCCTCCCCGCGCAGATCGAGATCCGGCCGGATCTGCGGGAGCTGCCACTGGAACTGCGCGCCGCCGCGGCGGTGCCGGCCGAGGTCCTGCAAACCATCGGGCGCGGCGAGCAATTCCGCGCCCCTATGCGGCTGGAGGCGGTCGTGGACGGCAAGCGCGTGGCGGCCACGGTGGTCACCCCCGCCAAGCTCATGCGGAGCGGCAAGAGCGAAATCGAGTATGCCTCCACCCTGCAAATCGGCCCGGTCCCGGCGGAACTCAAGGTGCGCTACGATTGCGACGGCTCCTTCCGGGCCTCCCTGCGCTACGGCGGCGAGACGTCGGCCAGGATTGACCGGATGGAACTGGTGACGGACATCGCCGGCTTCGTGGACCTGGCGGTCTCTGATACCGGCAAGGGGCTGGGCGATACCGGTTCGGATACCGGCGATTGCGGCCTGTCGAACAAGCCCGGGGTCATATGGGACAGCGCGAATCTCCAGATGGAGCTGTTCTATTCGAAATTTGTGCCGTCGTTCTGGTTCGGCAGTGCGGATCGCGGCTGGTCCTTCTACTGCAACAGCGACCGCGGCTGGCTCCTGAACCGCAACGGTTCCAGCATGCAGCTGGAGCGGGACAAGAGCGGGGCCGTGACCTGGCGCGTGGCCTTTGTGAATCACCCGACGGAGGTCAAGGGGCGGCATGTCATTGATTTCTCGATTCTCACCCATCCGGCGAAGCCCAAGCCCGAGAAGTTCCGCCAGCAGGCCTGGCACTATACGGTCGGCAAGATGTGGGCGATGATGGAAATTCATGCCACCCTCAACTGGAATGAGTCGCCGGATCTCTACACCTACATCATGGAGGACCAGAAGCTCCTGGCGTGGTGGAAGGACGCCGCCGGCGCTCCGACGCAGATTCCGGGCGAACAACGCACGGTCTGGCGCAACGATGAGCCACCGTATTTCCGGTATGGCTTCGCAAATGGCGCCGAGGCGTTGAACCTGCCCGACATGGATCGGCTCTTTGAGGATAAGGGCACCTTTTATCTGAGCCGGTTGATCAGCTTCGGCCGCCGGACCGGCTGGTGGTATAATGAATATAGCCCGATCTCCGTCTCCCATAACCTGTCGATGGATGAGGCCTATCTGCGGCCGCGGAGCCAGATCAGTACCAATGAACTGCCTTGGCAGCCCGCGTTCATGGCCTTCCATATGCGCGACCTGTACAAGCGCCTGGCCCGTGTGGCGGCGGTGGAGAATGTTCCGCCGCGCCAGCAGGTTAAGGCCAACAATACGGGCCGCCTGCTGGAGTCCTACGTCTGGAACA
Source organism: uncultured Victivallales bacterium (assembly GCA_903933565.1). GTDB lineage: Bacteria > Verrucomicrobiota > Lentisphaeria > Oligosphaerales > JAFGRS01 > CAILUI01. The sequence continues at coordinate 9,563 of CAIZKT010000719.1, forward strand.
CCGCCCTGACGCGCGCGGTCGGCGCCGATGTAAGCGCGTATGACGTCGACCTGATCGAGCGCTACTCAAACCCCCTCTACCGCACGCTGGCCATGAACTACGCCGGCGTCTGCACCACCCTGATCCCGGACCGCAACCCGGTGGGACCGGGTGACGACCCGCGGTTCGACCGGCAGAAGCTGGGGCTGGCGCTGCTGCATGACTTCGGCGTCACGCGCAACGCGACCAGCGTCCTGAACCGTGGCGGGCCCAAGGGGTGGTTCCAGGATATGGACCAGGCGCTGCGGCTGATCGACCGGCTGGACAAGTTCGGCTTCTTCCGCGATGACGACGTCGAAAAACTCCCGTTCTGGCGCAATGATGCGCTGGTGCGCATGGGCGACAAGCCGCAGGATCAGAGCAAGCTGCGCGTGACCGTCTACCGCCGCCCGCTGGCGGGGAGCAAGGGTGGGTACCAGGCGATCTTCGTGATCCTCAACGAGTCGGAGCGTGACAGCGAACTGCCGTTGAACCTGCTGGATGCTAAGCGCCTGCTCGGCGGTGCCAACACCTTGCGTAGCGGCGCGATCTTCGCGCGCAAGAAGGTGCCCGAGATCCTCAAGGGGGTCTGGCAGGACGGGGGCGCGAACGCGGCCGCACCGGCACTGCGGGACTTCGAGACGGATGCCGTGATTCAGCAGGCCGGAGATCAGGCCGAGCGGTATGGCCCGGTGTTCGTCCCGTATCATGATTACCGGATCCTCTATGCGGAGCACCGGCCGTAGCAACATGACTTTCGCTGTCGTATTTTTGTGTTTAGGTAGAGAAAAGTGAGAGGTTGTACCATGAAGAGTAGGACCAGCTTGTTCGGTTCCGTGTCCGGCGCGGCGGCGGTGGTTGCCGCCCTAGTATTGACGATGGGGGGCGGGCCGGCCGGCGCGGCCGAGCCGGCCGCGTCGAACCGGGTGGTCCAGATGCCAATGCATCTGTTTCAGGTCGACCCCGTCGGCCTGCCAGCGCAACTGGAGATCATCGCGACCACCAACAGCATCCCGCTGGCCTTCCGCGCCGAGAAGAAGTGGTCGGCGCCCCTGCTGCGCATGATCTCGCGCGGCCCCCAGTTGGCCGCCCCGATGCGGCTCGAGGCCACACTCGATAAAACCGTCGTCCCCCTCACGGCCGACGCGCCGGCCACGCTGAACCAGACCGACAAGGGGGTCGAGGCGGTCTCCACCTGGCAGGCGGGGGCCCTTAAGGGGCGGCTGGCGCTGCTGTATGCGGCCGACGGCTCCCTGACCGGACAACTGACCTACGATGCCAAGGGAACGGATCTCGAGCGGCTCGACCTGATCATGGAGCTCAGCGGCCCGGTGGATACGGTGATCGCGGGCGATCTGCCGGAACTGCTCGCCGGCAAACAACCGCTCCCCCCGGATTTCGGCACGCTCGAATCCAGCCCGGGGACGCTCTGGAGTGACGGCGCCACCCCGGTGGGCGATGGCAGCAAACGCAAGGGGCAGATCAAGCATTTCTTCCTGGGCAACGGGGACCGCGGCTTCACCTGGCTCGCCCATGGCGGTGAAGGGTTCGCCATCGGCGGCAAAACCCCCTCGATGACGGTGGATCGCAAAAAGAACGAGGATGGCTCGACCCGCGTGATCTGGAAGATCGCCCTGGTCAACAAGTCCCCGGGCAGCGGAGAACGTACCGCCGCGTTCACACTCCTGGTGCACCCTTCCCGCCCGCCGGACGCGGACCGGCGGCAGCAGCAGTGGCAGGCCTGGAAGGAACCGGCGGCGACACCGGCGCTCGACGCGACCGCACGCGCCGCCCTGTCCGGTAGCAACCTCCTGGTCCGCGCCGACGCCGGCACGGTCTACGAAGCCCGCGCCGCGCGCGCCATCCTGGAAGGACCGGCCGGCGGCGATGCCCTGACCGCGACGAACACCATCGCCGACCGCTACCCCCTGGCGCTCTTCCGGTACCTGGCCGCCCCGCATACCGCCCTGGCCGCGCAACTGCGTTCGAACGGCAGCAAGCTCGCCGCGCCGGGCGGCTCCCTCGCCGTGGATAACATGATCCTGGGGCGTGCGCTGTTGCATGACATCGGCGTGGATGTCGCGGGACTCGCGAACCGTACCTATGCGGCCGACGTGGTCAACGCGCTGGAACAGTTCGGCTACTTCCGGAATGATGGCCTCACCGAGTTCCTCCCCTATTGGCGCGCGGAGGACTTCGGTATCGGCCTCGTGCGCTACGGCGAAGCCTTTGAAGCTGACGCCAAGCAGAACTTTGCGCTCACCACGGAGAACCCCGCCGGCCGTGTGCGCGTCTCCCTCTACCTGCGGCCGGTCGCGCCGCTGGCGGCGCCCCGGAAGGCCCTGCTGGTGCTCGTCAACGAGAGCGACCACCCGGTGCGGGAACTGCTCTACATGGAGAATCCCGCCTACCTGTTCAACGGGGAGAACAAACAGACCCCGCAGAACGTCATCGCCGGGCAGAACACCTCGCGCATCCCGCAGGCTAGCGACTGGAGCCGCGAGCAATCGGTGGATACCGAACCCATGGTGAGCTCTGCCGACGTTAAGGTGAACATCAAGCTCAGGACGCAGAAGGACAAGTCCGTCCGGGCCGGGATGGTGGTCGGCTGCCTGAAAGACCCGCTCACCGGCGGGTATGTGCAGACGAGTAAGATGGGCGCCGGCTTTACCTTGTACGGGCCGGTCTATATCCCCGCCCGCGGGATGCGCCTGCTCACGGCGTCCGGTGCGCCGGAGGGGGGCGTGGTCGGCAGCGTCTGGAAGGTCGCCCGCACGGGCAAGCGTACGCCCGTAGTCGGCGCACCGGTCTATTTCTTCCCGGAGGGCGCGCTGCCGGTGGTGGATAAAATTGAGCAGATCGCCCCCGTCACGGCGGCTCGCCGGGTTGCTACCACCACGGATGAGAACGGCTGCTTCCGCTTCGACCTCGGCGCGAATCCGCCGGCAGCGGGGACCGTACTGGCCGAAGTGGACGGCAAGATCTACCCGGACCAGCATGCTCTGGGGAAGGCGGAGAAGAGCGGCCTCGTGCCCTTCTGGCCGGGGATCCGCCTGACACGGGAAATTGTCAGCGGTTCAGGGGCGCCCCGTATCGTTAAAGGCCTGACGTACTGGGGCGAGTGCACGATCGATGTGCTGGAAGGGAATGTCCCGGCCACGATCCCCGAAGGGCTGGCGACGCCGGAAGCCGGCAAGCCCTGGACCGCGCCGCTCACCGGCATCGAGTTCGTCTGGATTCCGCCGGGCAAGTTCGAGATGGGCAGCCCCGCGTCCGAGGCCGGCCGCGCCCCCAACGAAACGTTGCACACCGTGACGCTCACCAAGGGGTTCTGGATGAGCAAGTACGAGATCACGCAGGGGCAGTGGCAGCGGGTCATGGGGAGCAACCCCTCGTATTTCCAATCTGCCGGCGACCGGGCGCCGGTCGAGAACATGAATTACATGGAGGTGAACGGATTTGTTACGAAGCTCAACGGTTTAGCGAAAGGGACCGGGCTGCGCTATCTCCTGCCGACCGAGGCGCAGTGGGAATACGCCTGCCGCGCCGGGAGCTCCTCCGCGCTCTACAACGGCCCCCTCACGATCAAGGGGATGTACCACGGGCCGGAGCTGGACGCGATCGCCTGGTACGGCGGCAACAGCGGTCTCGCCAGCGAGCTGGCGTTCGACACCAGCAAGTGGCGTGAACGTCAGTCCGACGCCCCCTATTCCGGCACCCATGAAGTGGGCCAGAAGAAGCCCAACGCCTTCGGCTTGTACGACATGATCGGCAATGTGGCCGAGTGGACGGGGGATAACTGGACCAACGACTGGGGCTCGGCCGCCGTTACCGATCCCTTTATCCCGGGTTCGGCGAAGGATTATTACATGGGGATCCGCGGCGGCGCCTGGAACTCGATGCCGGCGTTCTGCCGGGCGGCTTCGCGGCGCAAGGACCAGTGGCCGCAGGTGGAATTCCCCCCACCCTATGCGGCCCCGGATCTGGGCGTGCGTCTGGTCTGCACCATGAACCAGGAGCCGGTGATCAGGGAGGTCGCCGTTTCGGCGGCGACCGGCCCCGCGCCGCTGACGGTGCACTTCACGGCGACGGCCACGGATGCGGATGACGATCGGCTCACGTACTCCTGGAAGTTCGCCGACAAGAACCAGCGGGGCGGCGGCGTCGCTTCAGGCTCGGTGGTGAGCAACACCTACGTCAAGTTCGGCACCAATACGGTGAACCTGTTTGTCTGGGATGGCAAGGGCGAGGGCGTTTCGACCAGCGTGGTCATCACGGTGACGCGCGGCGCGAATCGCCTGCCGGTGGCGTGGGATGCCGGCCTTACCAACCAGTCGGGGTTGAATTCCATGTTTCGGCTGCCCGCGCGTGATGACGATGATGATCCGCTGCAGTTCAGCATCGTGGCTCCGCCGCAGCATGGCAGGGTCAGCGGCAACCTGCCGGTGCTGGAGTACCAATCGGATAATGCTTATCGCGGCCCGGATTCCTTCACCTTCAAGGCGTGGGATGTCGCGAAGGAGCCGGACGGGACGGTGAAGACGAATTATACCCGGGAAGCCACGATCAGTATCGTCGTGGTGCCCAGGTAGACACTGACTCGTTCGGAACCAACCAACAGGCAGGGGCTTATCACCAACACATGCTCTGGCTCAACAACTCCGAATTGAACGTCGCCGTGCTCGACCCGGTTGCCGATCAGGCTCGTTTCGGCATGCGCTATTGCACCGGCGGGTACATCTGGCAGGTAACCGACCACCGGCTCGGCGATCTGATCGCCGGCCCGACGTACCCCTATGACTTCAACTGGTACGACGGTGCCGGCTTGCCAGAGGCCTTCGACACCCACCTCGGCAACCCGGATAACCCCGCCGACCCCCTGCTGCTTGGTATCGGCATCGGCTTGTTCAAGAAGCCCGCTCTGTGCAAAACCCATCCGTGCCCCATTACTAACCAGGCGTTCTGCGTCTGGGAGGTCAAGGAGACGGCCACCACGATGACGTTCGCGACACAGCAGGCGCATTGGAGCTGGTCGCTGGAACTTACCCGCACGATCACGCTGGTGCGCCGGACCCTGCGGTCGGAGACGCGCGTAAAGAACACCTGGCGGGGCCGGATGCCGCTGCGCTGGTAGATCGGAAGAGCAGTCTGAACTCCAGTCACA
>CAIZKT010000720.1:0-3301 GCA_903933565.1 uncultured Victivallales bacterium
AACCCCGTTGGGGTAGGATACGCAGTTGCACCTGAGTAGTCACTCTCAGACGAGAGTTGATGTTGACGGTCGGCATCGTGCGGGACCTCAGGAAGCGACGCCCTGACGGCCTCCTCCAATCTTCTCTGAGGCATTACGTCGCTTCCGTCTTGCACCTTGTCGGGGACGGGTGTATACAGCACTGCGCCGAGATGGCAGCGGAGGATACGTGATGACGATGACAGCGCGGATATGGACGGCATTGGCCAGTGTGTGGGCGGGTGCGGCGGTGGCAGCCGGGCCTACCTTTCTGTCGCCCGTCGCGCTGGTGAAGGGCGCTGGCGGCATCTATGTGGCGGAGGCGTCGGCGGCACAGGTCGCGGTCTTCGATGTGGAGAAGGGCGCCGTCAGCGCGGTTCTGGCCATGCCGGGAAGTCCGACGGGTCTGGCGCTCACGGCGGATGGCAAGACGCTGCTGGTGACGATCGGCGAGCCCAAGGGGCTTCTGGCGTTGGTGGATACGGCCTCGGGCAAGCTGCGGCAGATCGCGGTGGGTCACTCGCCCAGCGCCGTGGCGGTCAGCCCTGACGGCCGCCTGGCGTATGTCTGCAATCGCTTCAACCACACGGTCTCGGTGCTGGACTTGCAGGCCGCGAAAGAGACCGCCACGATCGCGGTTCTGCGCGAGCCCATCGCCTGCGGTTTGACCCCGGACGGGCGCTGGCTATACGTGGCCAACCACCTACCCATGGGGCGCGCTGACCGGGATTACAGCGGCGCCGCGGTCAGCGTGATCGACACGCAGAGCAACGCGGTCACGGCGACGCTGGCGTTGCCCAACGGTTCGACGGGCGTGCGCGGCCTGTGTGTCTCCCCCGATGGCGCCTTCGTCTACGTGTCGCATCTCCTGGCCCGTTACCAACTGCCCACCACCCAGCTCGAGCGCGGTTGGATGAATACCAATGCCCTGAGTGTGCTCGACGCGGCCGGCAAGGCCTATGTCAACACCGTGTTGCTGGACGACGTCGACCTCGGCGCCGCCAACCCCTGGGGTGTGACCTGCAGCGCGGACGGCGCCCTGCTGCTGGTCACGCACGCAGGGACCCACGAACTGAGTGTGATCGACCGCAAGGCAATGCACGAGAAGTTGGCGAAGGTGGCGAAGGGAGAGCGGGTCTCGCAAGTCTCGGCGACGGCTGAGGATGTCCCCAACGATCTGAGTTTCCTGGTCGGTCTGCGGCGCCGCCTGGCTCTCTCCGGCAACGGTCCGCGAGCGGTTCTGGCCGTGGACAAACAGGCCTATGTCGCCGAGTACTATACGGACAGCCTGGGCGTGGTGAACCTAGACGCCGAGGCGGTGCATCGGCCGCGCTCCCTGGCCCTCGGCCCGCCCCGGGAGCCCACCCAGGAACGCCTCGGTGAGCGCGCCTTCAACGATGCCCAGATCTGCTTTCAACACTGGCAGAGCTGCGCCAGCTGCCACCCGGATGCCCGCGCTGACGGGCTGAACTGGGACCTGCTCAACGACGGCATGGGCAACCCGAAGCAGACCAAGAGCATGCTGCTGGCGACCCAGACCCCGCCAGTGATGGTTACCGGTATCCGGGATAGCGCCGAAACCGCGGTGCGCTCGGGCATGCGCTTCATCCTGTTCGCCGTGCGTCCTGACGAGGAGCTCAAGGCGATTGACGCCTACCTGCGCGCGCTGAAGCCGGTGCCCAGCCCGTACCTGGACGAGGGTGGCCTCAACAAGGCGGCGAAGCGCGGCCGCAAGCTGTTCGAGAAGGCCGGTTGCGTCCAGTGTCATCCGGAGCCGCTGTTCACCAACCTGCGGACGTACAACGTGGGCTCGGGCCTGGGTCGGCACCTGGAGACGGCGTTCGACACGCCGACGCTGGTGGAGAACTGGCGTACAGCGCCCTTCCTCTACGACGGTCGCGCCGCCACGGTGAAAGAGGTCGTGACGATCTTCAATCCGGGCGATACCCACGGCCGCACCAGCGGGCTCTCCGAGAAGGAGATCGACGATCTGGTGGAGTACGTCCTCTCGCAGTGAGCCGCGGTCGGCCCCGTCATGGCAGCAACTCGGCGGCCGCCTCGAGCCACTCGCGGTAGGCCTGGATGTAGTGCGGCGCCGCCGGGAATTGGAATGGGGTGCAGGTCGGGGTCATGACGTAGCGGTCGCTGGGATCGGTGACCTCGGCGATCTGCTCAACCCGCCGCCGTAGCAGGCCGGGTTCCTGGCGGTAGAACTCCTGATCTTGGATATACCCCATGAGGCAGAGTTTGCCGCGGGTGCGCTCGAGCAGGTCCCGGAGGCTGATGTCGCCCTGGTCCGGCGGCTCGATGGGCTCGAGGGCGTCGGCGCCGATCTCGAGCATCTCATCCAGCACCTGGCGCACCCGGCCATGGCAGTGGATGCAGGCTCGGTGGCCGTGCGCGTGCAGGATGTCGACCAGACGCCGCTGATAGGGGGTGACAAAGCGGCGGAAGACGCTGGGTGGCAGCATCGGCGGGGTGGCGACCTCAGGACCGGCGGTGTAGAAGAGCAGGGGCAGACCCTCGCAGGCGCTTGCCAGGCGCTCCACCTGGTCCACGATCCCCTCGGCCAGGTAGTCAATAAGACCCTGCAGGCGCTCCGGAGCCGTGATGCAGCGGACCACGAAGTCTTGATAATCGAACAGGGTCGCAGCGCTGTACATAGGATCAGGATACGATACATACAGCACGCCACGCTCGCCCACCGCCTGCACGAGTTGTCGGGTTGGCGTCAGGTCGAAGACGGCGCTGGCGTGGGCTACCGACTGGACCCGCTCGAGATCATCGTCACTCTTGATGACGTGTTCGACCGTATAGCCGGGTTGCCCGGTGGGGGTAACGGTCACCGAGCGTAACCGGCCTTTGGGCGTCTGCCAGGTCGTGGTTCGCCGCGTCAGTCCGGGCGCCGTTTCCACGCCGGTCTGGGGGTTTCGCTGATCCGGCGTCGTCTGGGTCACGTCGTGCTTGACCAGCATCCCCGCCTTGGCTGTAACCACCTCCAGCAGCGACTGGTAGGAGGGCTCGGTGCCATGGCGGGCGAAGCCATGCAGGTTGTAGGTGGCGAAGGGGATGCCATGCAGCGGTTCCCCCCTGATCTTCGCCCAGATCGCCTGGCGTGGACTGAGATCGCGCCGACGGGCGGCCGCAGGTGGAGGGATCGGCGGGTCTGTGATCAACGAGCTCATGGCTGGGGTCCTGTAGTATCGCCGGGGTGGCGGCCCACAAAAAGATACGACCTGTGCAATAAGGATGGGCCGAGGTATTCAGCCCCAAAGGGGCGCTT
>CAIZKT010000721.1:0-2588 GCA_903933565.1 uncultured Victivallales bacterium
CCACCCGTCCAGGTCAGGCATCCGGCAAACCCGAGGCGCCCCCCTGGGGACTTTCCGGTACCTGAGAAGCTGTGAAGAAATGCCCGAGCCGCCGTCCTCAAGCCACTTTACCTGGTTCATCCAGGCACGACTCCGATACCGATTCTGACCCCGACACCGATTTTTTCACAGCTTCTGAGCAGTTACCTGCATACAAGGTAATCAACGGCACCATACTTACCTGTCAGGCCGGCCAAGGGCAGCTCCGCTGAGTGAGAGAGTGAATGGGACGGCATCCGCGAGACACATCGGTGCCCTGCTTCTACCACAACCACATCACACACCGCTGCCAGGAGCGACAGATGCTGTTCCGGTTCGCGCTGGACCGCCGCCGCAGGTAGCTCCAAGCGATGAGCAGGGCCATGACGTAGGTCTTGCCGCTGCCCGTGGCCATCTTGAGGGCATAGCGCGAGAGCCCTGCCGGGGGCAGCTCCTGCTCGGCCTCCTTGTTGATCTCTGGGATATAGCGGCGGAACACGCATGTGCCCTGGGCCGAAGCGAGGATCGGCAGGCCCAGCAGGACCTGGGGCACGAAGAACGCCTCCACCAGCGCCCCGGCGTCGCGGAAACCGCGAATGTCATGCAGATAAACCACGGCTTCCACGGCTTCGCGCTGACAGAAATAGTAGCGGAAGAAGCCCCCGCCCGGCTGCGGGTGGTCCTCGTCGGACCAGTACTGGAACAGCCGCCGGGTGACGTCACTGGCGTCGGGGTAACCCTCGTTCCGCCAGGCGTCCACCGCCCTGCGGATGCTCGTCACCAGCATGGTCTTGCTGACCCGGCGACCTTCCCGTGTACCCCAGCAGTTCGCGCCGGTCTTCACCAGGTGCGAGGTCGGCGGCGTGTAAGGGCTCCGTCCCTCGATCTCGGGAAGGTAAAGGTCGAAGACGCGGGGCTTCTCCCGTTCCCGATCCACTACGGCTTCCTCCTGCGTCGGCCCGACAGACCGGGCTGGCGCGACAGTTCCTCGATATCGGCGAGATCCTTGGCCCGGCCAGCAGCGGCCTTGTTCCGCAGCAGTTCGGCGAGGCCGATGTAGGCCACGGGCATGTCGTCGTAGTGCCCCGCGACGCGCCCGGCCCACACCTCATCGAAGGTGACGCCATTCACGCGGTTCAGCAGCTCGATGCGCACCGGTGGCACGCCCATGCGGATGACGCTGCCGGGTCGGGCAATTTCTGCGGCCGTCACCGCGCCCTCCCCGAAGCCAAAGTCCCCCAGCGCTGCCAGCAGGCCCCGGACCCCACGGTCATTCGCGCGGAAGAGGATGTCGAGATCCTGGGTGTTACGCACGTAGCCATGGAAGGCCACGGCGTAACCACCGAGGATCACGAAGTCCACGTCATGGGCCTTCAGCAACCTCAAGAACTCTTTGAAGTCGTTCTGGATACGCATAGCCTATCGCCTTAGCGGTCTGTCGGCGCAGTCGTTCGAGCTGGTCCAGGCGCTGCTCCGGTGTCGACTTCGGCGCGTCTGCCTCCCGGTCGTCGCCGAGCTGCCCCACCCTCAGCACCCGCACCACACGGATTCCGGTCTCCGACTCGTTGACGTCGGGCCCTTTGTCCCGAGGCGTCGTCGGCTGCTCTGCCCTCACTCCGTCGGTCCCATTCATGCCTGCGTTCCTCCTGCACCGGACTGCGCCCGAGAGCCCTGTCGCCGCTCGGCGTAGCGGATCAGGCCGCGCAACGCCCCCTGGTCGAGGGGCGGCCCGAGGACGGCGGCCAGATGGTGGTACGCATTCCACACGAAGGGGAGAGCGACTTCCCCGCGGTCGATCCGCCCCAGCAGCATGCAGAGGAGTGAGAGGCCGTAGGCGTCTGTGGTGGCGAGGGCCGCCGCGTACACACGCGCAGCGTAGTCGCCTTTGGCCCGAGCGAAGAACAGCACGGCAAACTCGTACAGCATCTCGTCAGGCGCCATCGGCAGAGCCGGCAGCAGCAGATCCGCGAACTCCGCCGCGCAGGTCTGGGCACGCTCTTGCAGCACGTCCTGCACGAGGGTGTCGGGCCCGGCCAGGAGGGTGTCGAAGATCTCCCGCGCCGTGCCGAGGGCTCTCGCCCGTTTCACTTCAGCACGACGCTCGGAGCCGATCAACGGTATGACCAGTTTCCGTGCCAAGGCCATCACCCCGCTGCCGTGGGTGATCTCGCTGTCGAGCATGCCGGCAGAGCAGAACTCACGGATCAGGACGGCTTCGAGATCGGCGAGCTCCAGATGCGGCGGAAAGCCGGCAGCAGGGATGCAGCCGAGGACGCCTTCCCGTGGCTCGTGCCGGGGCACATCCCGGGTCGGTCCCGTGGCGTCCTGCGCCTTGCTCCACGCCTTCAGCGCCGCGGCGCTGCGGCCTGACTGACCCTTGCTCTTGCGCGTGCTCATCGTGCCGTGTGCTCCCACAGTAGGGCGCAAGTCCTATCCCTACCAAACCCCGCCGCAACGGGCCGAACCGGAGAATGAAGCTGCCCTCGCCCTGCCCCGAACAGGCACCTACAGAGATCGGTGACCCGTTCCACGGCCATACTCTTCATCCCGGGCCGGGAAGCCGTGTACCG
>CAIZKT010000722.1:0-28720 GCA_903933565.1 uncultured Victivallales bacterium
ACCTGAGGTGTCACCACCTACGGAGCTGACTTGCGCCCGCCGCCAGGGCCTCTCTTGGCGCCGAGCAAGAGCCCGCGGTAGTTTAACGGCTCAGAACGGGAGGATGTGAGCATGCTTCGGTCAACACTTCTCATCGTGTGCAGCGTCATGGGGCTGACCGTGTCGGGGCTGCCGCCGGTGCCGGCGGTGGCCAGGCTCAACAGCCTGATCCAGAATGGTAACTTCGAGGACGGCGCCGAGCAGCCGAGCTTCTGGGACCGCCATCCGCAGCTCGACAACGGCCGCAATGAACACACCCTCGACCGGACCTTGCGGCATACCGGTGCCGCCTCTGGTCGGCTGTGCTACCTGGACCCGATCGAGGGTCCGAATCAGTCCCCGGTGCAGTGGATGAAGTACAGGCTGCCCGCCGAAGGGGGCTCGGCGCTGCTCTTGGCTGGCTGGGTCCGCACGGCGGGCGTTACGGCGGGGCGCGTCGGCATGCATTTCTACGACGCCAAGGGTGGCCACCTGGGCTTCCAGGCTATCCCGCATCCCCCCGGATGCGAGCAGGACTGGCAGCCCTTCGAGCAGACCCTCACGCTGCCCGCCGAGACCGCCAAGGTCGGCATTGCACTCTACGCCGACAAGGGCGGCACGACCTGGTATGACGATGTGGTGCTGCTGGGGACACCAACCCTTGCCGCCACCCGTGGCACACCGGTCGTGGATGGCGCCCTCGATGACGCGGTTTGGGCCGGGACCCGCGCGGTGGATACCTTCGTGCTGCACACCGGCCAGGGCCTGGCGACGGCCGCGACGCGGGCCTGGGTGGCGTTCGACGACGAGGCGCTCTACGTCGCCTTCGATTGCCCCCACGCCGTCGGCGCCACGCTCAAGCTCGAGGCGACGCAGCGGGATCAGGCGACCTGGCTGGATGACAGCATCGAGATCTTCCTCGATCCAGCGCATGACCACCAGACCGATCTTCAGTTCTGCATCAACGCCCTCGGCGTCGGGCGCGACTCCCGCGGCCAGGATGTCGGCTGGAACTGCGCGGTCCGCAGGGTCACCCAGCGCCGCCCCGAAGGCTGGAGCGTCGAGGTCGCAATCCCCCTCGCCGGGCTGCCTCTGCCCCTCCGCACCGGCACCACCTGGGGCCTGAATCTGGTGCGTAACGACCGGGTCACGGGCCAGACCGTCACCTGGTCCCTGGGCGGTTTTCACCAGCCAACGCGTTTTGGCAACCTCTTACTCGAGCCTGACTTGCAGCGCCAATTGCGGCCTGTCCTGGGGCTTGAGCTCGAAAGGCTGCAAACCCGTCGCCAGGCCCTCGCTGAGGAACTCGAGCAGGCCGGACTGAGCGCGGATACCTCAGCCGCGGCCTTCGCGTTGCTGCGGCGTTTCGCGGCAGAGGCGCAGGCGCTGCAGGAGGCCGCGGACGCCCCGGCCGCGCTGCCGTGGAGCCAGTACGGCTCCCGGGTCGCGGCCCTGGAGGCGCTGCTGAGCGACTGCCGCGCCGCCGCCGTGCAGGCGCTTTACGCAGATGCGGCCGGTGCGTCCTTCGCGGTGCGCCTCGCGGAGGCGCTGGTGAAGGTCCGCCGGGATGGCGACGTCACCGAGGCCACCCTGGCCCGCGAGGTCCGTCTCGAGGCGGCGCGCGACGAGTCCGAGAGCTTCCAGCTTGTGCTCATCCCCGGCGCGATGCCCTGCACGGTCCGCGTCGAGTCGGCGGAATTGCTGGGGCCGGGCGGGCGGCTGCCGCTCACCTGGCGCGTGGTGGAGTATGTCGAGACGGCGCCGCCGAAGGGGTATCCGGCGGCCTATGTCGGCTGGTGGCCGGATATCCTGCTGCCGGCGGCCCCCGTAGCCCTCCGGCCGGGCCTGCGGCAGCCGCTCTGGTTCCGCGTTGACGTCCCGCCCGAGGCCCTGCCGGGCGACTATCGGGGCCTGGTCGTGCTCACGGACGGCGCCGTACGGCGCTGCGAGGTCCCCGTCACCCTGCGCGTGCGGAGCTTCCGCCTGCCGCGACCCGGGGCGCTGCCGTGTGCCTTCGGGCTGTACGCCACCGCCCTCTCGCGCTACTACCATGGCAAGACGCCGTACGCCGACGCCATGACCCCGGAAGTCTATCGGCGCTGGGTGGAATTCATGGCCGAGTATCGCCTCACACCCAAGAATGTCGCCACCGAGTACCTTGGCACGCGCGCCGTCGAGGGCGTAGCCCAGCCTGACCTGAGCGTGGTGCAATATCTCATCGGCGACCTGGCTGCCGCCCGCCTGCCGCCTTACTCATTCGAGGTCTTCCGTCTGCCCTGCCCCCCCGATTGGCAGCGCGGAACCCCCAAGACTGACCCCGATGTCGTCCTCCGCCAGCTCGCCGACCGCGTGGCCGAGTACGCCCGGCTTGGGCTTCCCGCACAGGCCTACGTCTACGGCGTCGACGAACCCGACCCCGGGAGCTACGCCTTCCTGCGCTCGGTGTATCAGAAGACGCACCGCGCGGCTCCCGGCATGCCGATCATGCAGACCGTCAACAACCGCACTCCCGCGGAACTTGCCGGGCTGGTGGACATCTGGTGCCCGCTCAGTTCCAGCCTGGCCGAGGGCATGGATTTCTACCGCCAGCGCCTGGCCGCCGGCGACGCGCTCTGGCTGTACGTGTGCTGTGCCCCGAAACCGCCCTACGCCAACTTCTTCGTCGACGAGCCGGCCATCGATCACCGCATCCTCTTCTGGCAGGCCCGCCAGGCCGGCGTTACGGGGGTGCTGTACTGGTGTGTTTGCTGGTGGGATGGCCTGCCCGGACCCGCGAACGGCCAAGCAGCCTTCCCGCAGGTGCCCATCCGCTTCGCCGAACACTTGCAGACCTACACGAGCTTCGGCGCCAACGGCGATGGTCTGCTGGTCTGGCCCGGACCGGAGATGACCCCGTACCCGTCCATCCGTCTGGAGGTCGTCCGCGACGGCATCGAGGATTACGAGTACCTGGCCCTCCTGGAACGCTGCGTGCAAGCCGTCGAGGCGCTCCCCGCCTCACGCCAGCCCCCGGCTGCCGCGCTCGCCACGGCCCGTGGCCTCTGCCGCGTTCCGCCCGAGATATCGCGCAGCTTCACCGAGTTCACCAAGGATCGCGCCGTCCTGCTGGCGCAGCGCCACGCCATCGCCGATGCCATCGAGACGCTGGTGGCCATCCTGGGCCACGAACCGCCCCCAGCGCCGTGCCTCCAACCGCGCTGATTGGCCCCCGGCGTTCGCTCGTCTATGTTGTTGCTGATAAGACACCACCCCAAGGCCGCCGCAATCTGCGCCACCCCAAGCCGCGAGGACCCGAGCCATGAGTGTGACCATCGCCAACGTCAACGCCAACTTCGAGCGCGAGCCCATGGTTCGGCCCTTCGGTTTCAAGGGCGGCTACATGAGCGAGATTTGGCAAGCCGTCGTCGGCCTCCAGTCCAGCTCCGGACAACGCGCCGCAGCCGTCAGCGCTCAGAGCGTGCTGTGGTCTGATGCTGAACTGTTTGCGCGCACCTCCGAGGCCGCTGGTAACAGCCTCATGTTCGCCATGACCGAGTTCGCCCTGCGCCGCGCCAAGGGGATGACCTTCGAGACGCCCCTCGACCTCCTCGACCGTCTCCTGCCCGAGGTCTATGAATACGGCAAGACCATCACCTGCAAGCCCGATCTGCGGCTGACCTTCGCGCTCAACGCCCTGGTCGGCGTCGATGCCGCCGCCTGGGTGCTCTACGCTCGCGAGAACGGCTTCGCCAGCTTCGATGCCATGATCCCCGCGGCCTACCGCGCGGCGCTGAGTCACCGGCACGAACGCGTGGCCTGCATCCCGCTCATGGCCTACGCCATTCCGATGAGCGAGATCCTGCAGCATGCCGAGGAGGGCTTCTTCTTCCTCAAGGTCAAGATCGGCTCCGATCCCGATAAGGATGGCGACCGGGAGAAGATGCTGCGCTGGGACATGGCCCGGGTCGAGGCCATCCACAAGGCCATTGGCCAGCGTGAGACGCCCTACACGCAGAATGGCAAAATCCCCTACTACTTCGATGCCAACGGCCGCTACGACAGCAAAGAGCGCTTGCAGCGTCTTCTGGATCACTGCCGCAAGATCGGCGTCTTCGAGCAGATCGCCATCATCGAGGAGCCCTTCCCCGAGGATTACACCGTGCCGGTCGGCGACCTCGGCGTGCGTATTGCCGCGGACGAGAGCGCGCACTGCGACCACGATGTCGAGCAACGCATCGCCCTAGGCTACGGCGCCATCGCCCTGAAACCGATCGCCAAAACCCTCAGCATGACCCTCAAGATCGCGGACGTGGCCCAGCGCGCTGGCATCCCCATGTTCTGTGCCGATCTGACCGTCGGCCCCCTCCAGGTCGATTGGAACAAGACCTTCGCCGCGCGCCTGGCGCCACTCCCCGGCATGAGCATCGGCGTGGTCGAGACCAATGGCCACCAGAACTACGCCCACTGGCCGGCCATGCAGAGCTACCACCCCGCCGCAGGCGCCCCGTGGACCCAGGTCCAGCGCGGTTGCTTCCACCTGGACGAGCGCTTCTTCGCGACCTCGGGCGGCATCCTGCAAGACTCGGCGCACTACCTGGATCTGGTCTTCGCCAAGCGTTGAGGCAGCATGCGGCACGTCGATCCCCAACGCCATCGCGCCTGGTTCGCCGTGGGCGTCGCGCTGGTTGTGCTGAACGTGCCCCTTGGCTGGATTGGGGGGCTGGTCTGCGCCGCGCTGGCGGCCGAGCAGCGCGACCCGCGCTGGCTCTGGCGCGGGGCGGCTATCTACGCCTTCTCCTGGGTTCTCCTGGGGGTCGGCGTTCTGATCAGTGGCAAGGCCGGAGTGACTCGGGCCCGAGAGATCTTGCGCCGACGGCGGCGGCTCCGCGAGATTCTGCAGTTTCGCCGCCGACGCCGCGCCGCCAATGCCGCGCCCCAGACCCCCACTCCGTAGCGCCCCGCAACCGACGCGACGGCCTCACTCCCAGGGCTTGAGCAGCACTTTGCCGCACTGGCCGGTGGTCTGCAACTCGAAGGCCGCGGCGATGCGGTCCATGGGGAAGCGATGCGTGATCAGCCGCTCGATGGCGGGGCCACTGCGTTGAATGACCTGCATGAGGCGGGGCATATCGCCCATCCGGAAGTGCCAGCAACCATGCACGGTAAGGCCTTTACGGATCATGTGGTTGCTGCCGTCGATGGGGACCTCGGCGCCCTCGCCAACGATAGCCACCTGACCTAGGCGCCGGGTGGCATCGAGACACAGGCGCCGCGAGCTGCCGGTGCCGGCGCAGTCGATGGCCTTGTCGACGCCCTGGCCGCCGGTGAGCTCCCGGAGCCGCGACAGGGTGCCTGAGTCCGCCGGATCGAGGACCGCCTCGGCGCCCAGTTCCAGCGCCAACTTGGCCCGGTAAGCATTGCCCTCGACGCCCAGCACCCGGCAACCGCGGAAACGGGCATTGATGATGCCGCCCAGGCCGACCGGCCCCAACCCCGTGATCAACAGCGTGTCAAAGGCATCCACCGCCAGCCGCTGCATCGCGCCGAAGGTCGGGCCGAAGCCGCAACAGGCCATCGCGCCGTGGTCGAACGACATCCCGGTAGGCAGGATGGGCAGCAGCCAGTCAGGCTTGAGCAAATACTGGGTCATGGTGCCAGTGAACTCCTGGCCGCCGGTGAAGGCCTTGTAGTCAGCCTGCTGCTGGCAGTGGATGTAGTCCCCCGACAGGCAGCAGGAGCAGGCCCCACACGCCAGCATGGGCATCACCACCACCCGGTCGCCGACCTTGACCCGGCCCGGCTGCGCCACCTCGACCACCTCGCCGCACGCCTCATGGCCCAGGGCATGGCCGGCGTGACCGGCAACGTAGCCCTTGAACTCGGTGCAGAGCGGCGCGGTATGTACTTTGACCAGGGCCCAGTGCTTGACCGAACGGGGCATCGCGACCTCGATGGCAGCGGCCTGACGGACCCCGGTGATGGCAGCCTGCTTCATGGCAATCTCCTTCTCTGCAGTCCTGTTTGCGGCCCGTAACTCGCGCTCCGGCACCCGCCCCCGCCCGCCGGGCACCCCACCAACGTACTCCGCCGCCGCGGGGTCCTGCAAGTCGAGCGCGTAAAACTTGGGGTCAACCCTCGACTTTTAGCTTCACATTGCTGTAATAGGTGGCATTAAACCATGGAATCGACGCCTAGGCTACTCCCGGTCCCAAAGCCTGACACCACGCGTGGGTTACGGCAAGAATGGTGGACCAAGGCTTGGACGCCAAGGGTATGCGCATTCTTGTCAATACAAGGCTAAAAGTCGAGGGTTGACCCCATGATCTCTTGCGTTCTATTGCGACCCACAATATGATGCCGCCGATGCATTGCGCTGCAGGTCGCTACGGTCGAGGGGCGACGGCTAAGCCAGAGGAACCGCCATGGATCAGCTTGTATTCCGACGGGCCGCGGAGGCGGAAAGCGCCGCCGTCTTCGCGATTCTGCGTGCCGCCTTTCCCGCCGCTGCGGATGCTGGCCTGGAGCGTCTGCGCCGCCTGGCCTTCGACGAGTGGCATGATCTGGTGGTGTTGGCCCAGGACAGCCGACCGGTGGCCGTGGCACATGTCGAGCCGCACCGCTTGCGCGTCGGGGCCTGCTCGGTGTTGAAGGCGGACATCGGTCATGTGGCCGTGCGCCCGGACCTGCAGGCGCAGGGCCTCGGCACCCGCTTGCTGCAGGAGATCGTCGCCTGGTTGCCGCAAGAGCGTTTCCAGATTTCCCGTTTGGGTGGGCTGATGCGGTTCTATCAGCGCTTCGGTTACGAGCCCTTCCCGCGGCGCTACGTGACCCTGCCCGTACCGGCGCGCGATGCCGTGCTGAAGGGCACGCCGTGGAGTGAACTGCTGGCGGTGCAGGCCGGGATTCAAGCGCAGGTGCGGCCCTACGATCCGGCCCACGACTTCCACGCGGTGTACCGCTTGCGCGCCGCGGCGGCGCTGCGGCCGGGAGCGCTGGTGTTGCCCACGAATCCAGGCCCGGCGCCGACGACCGGCCCCGACCCGGCCAAACTCGTGTTTGTCTACCTGCGCGATGGCCGCATTGAAGGCTACCTGCGCGGCGGACTGGCCCGGGTGCATGCGGGTGACCCCGACCTGCGCTACTGCCTCGACGAGCTGGCCGTGGCGCCCTGGGATCCGGAGGCGGTCGGGGCGCTGGTAAAAACGCTGCTGGCCAAAGCCGTGGACCGCGCCCCTACCGAGATCATGGCGCGGCTGCCGTATGACGAACAGCTCTTCGCTGCCCTCACGGCGGCGGGCCTTCCCTTCACTGTCCTCGAAATGCGCCAGGCACTGGATGGCAACATGATGCAGGTGGTTGACCTGTACAGCACCCTGCGCGCCATCGCGCCGGAGTTGACCCGGCGACTGCGTGCGGCCGGCTGCTGCCCCTGGCAGGGCTGCCTGGAGTTGCGCCTGCCCCGGCTGGCTGCCGACCTGCGCCTTACGCCGGACCAGGTCAGCGCGGTGCCGACCGGCTCGGCCGAGACGGTCCTTGAGCTGAGCCACGCCGCCTTCATTAAGGCGCTGTTCGGGATTCAGGGGCTGGCAGAGGCCGCTGCTAATGTCGCCACGCTGAGCGGGCCGCAGCAAGTAACCGCGGGCATCCTGTTCCCGCGCCTGGCGGCGGCGTCCGGCGCCTGGGGGTAGGACCCTGACGCCGGGGCTGTTTCTTTTTCCGGGTGGTAGGCACTCTGGAGTCGGCGGTCTGCCTCGGCACTGCCGGGGCTTCCGCCGTACATGGGGATACCGCGAACCCGCCCGAAACGGGCTGGGCATCGCGGGCTCCAGGGCGGCGGCGGGATACCGCGAACCCGCCCGAAACGGGCTGGGCATCGCGGGCTCCAGGGCGGCGGCGGGATACCGCGAACCCGCCCGAAACGGGCTGGGCATCGCGGGCTCCAGGGCGGCAAGCAGCATCTTTCTTGGAACAGCCCTGATGGCGGTTTCTAATCAAGGGCTTTTGTGTCCATGGCGTGCTATACTGGCAGCGGTCTGGTTGGCAGGGGCGTTGCGGCCTCACTGCCGGAGGTCAAGGGTGTCTGGGCGAAGGGGGTGACCATGAAGCTTGCCTTTCTCGGCGCCGCCAGCGGCGAAGTTACCGGGTCCGCGTACCATCTGCGGACGGCAGACGCCGAAGTCATGGTCGACTTCGGCATGTTCCAGGGCGGTCGGCAGGCGGACGTGGCCAATCGCGCCAAGGCGCTGCGCAACGCCCCGACGCTGGCGGCGGTGTTGCTGACCCACGCCCACCTTGATCACTGCGGGCGCCTGCCCTTGCTGGCGCGGGCCGGCTTCAAGGGGCCGGTCTTCTGTACCGACGCCACGCGCGAGATTACGGCCCTCATCCTGCGGGATTCCGCCCACGTGCAGGAACAGGATCTGCAGCGGACCAATCGTCGGCGGGAGCGGGCCGGGGAGCCCCTCCTGGACGTACTCTACACGGCCGCGGACGTGGACCGCATCATGCGGAACTTCCGGGTGGTGGAGTACGGGCAAACCGTGCCTGTAGCGCCGGGAATGCAGGCGCGTTTTGTCGATGCGGGGCACCTCTGCGGGTCGGCGTGTATCGAGGTGGCGGTGACCGAGGGCGGCCGCACGCGCAAGCTCGTTTTCTCCGGTGACTTGGGGCGGCGGAACACGCCCATGCTGCGGGATCCGGTCCACTTTGCGGGGGCGGACGCGGTCGTGCTTGAGTCTACCTATGGTGACCGAGAGCACAAGCCGCTGGCTGAGACGGTCGCCGAGTTCGAGTCCATTGTGCAGCATGCCGCGGCTCGGCGCGGCAAGATTCTGATCCCGACCTTTGCGGTTGGCCGGGCGCAGTTGATGCTGTACCTGCTCGCCATCATGTTCCGCAACCGCATGGTGGAACCATTTCCGATCTACATCGACAGTCCGATGGCGATCGAGGCGACCCGGATCTGCGGTCGGCACGTGGACCTGTATGACGACGAGTTCCAGGCCCTCCAGCGCCAGAAGCCGTTGGCCGAGGACATGGGCACCGTACGGCCGGTGGCGACCGCCGAGGAGTCGCGTCGGCTGAACCAGATTTCCGGCCCCTGTCTTATCCTGGCGGGTGCGGGCATGTGTACGGCGGGACGAATCCTGCATCATCTGAAGCAGAATCTCTGGCGCGATGACACCTCGGTGATCTTCGTCGGATTTCAGGGACGCGGCACGCTCGGACGGATGCTGATCGAGGGGGCCAAGAGCGTGAAGATACTGGGCGAGAGGGTCGCGGTTAAGGCCCGCATTCATACTCTCGGCGGCTTCAGCGCCCATGCTGGCCAGAGCGAGTTGCTCGAGTGGTTCGGCAGCATGGCGGCCAGCCGGCCTCGCGTCATCGTAACCCACGGTGAGGAAAACGCCCGCGAGACCCTGGCCGGACTGATCCGCGAGCGCTTCGGCCTAGCCAGCGAGATCCCGATGGTGGGCGACGTCCTGGAGCTGTGAGGGGGCCGCCGTCGGCCCCCCCCGCCTGCTCTCAGCGCCTCCGGACGGCCGCGATTTCGGGTTCCTGCTGCGGTATAGCGGTGAAGTCGACCGGCAGAACCGTTACCGGGGTCGCCTCGGCGACGCTGTGCCCGGGGCCACTGGCGATGGCCAGCGCCTGCCGCAGGCCAGCTTTGCGCTCGCCGTTGGCGGCTACGGGAGAGCGGGCCTCCTCGATCTTCTGGCGGAAGAAGCGCATGATGCGGTCGTAGAGCGCGTCGCCCAGCACCAGATCCTCGACCTCGTGGTCGATACTGGGGTTGTCGTTGACTTCGATCACCACGACGCGGTCACCAATCTGCTTCAGATCGACACCATAGAAGCCGTCGCCCACGGCGTTGGACGCACGCACCGCCATCTCGAGTACTTTCGGGGGCACATCCTCGACCGCCAGAGTCTCGTACCGACCTGACTGGTTGCCGGCGGACGCATCCTGCCAGTTGTAGATCTGCCAATGGCCCTTGGCCATGTAGTACTTGCAGGCATACAGCGGTTTGCGGCCAATCACGCCGACACGCCAGTCGAACTGTGACTCGACGAACTCCTGGGCGATGACCAGGTCCGAGGTCTCGAAGAACTCGTGCAGGAGAGTGGCGAGTTGCTCAGGGCTCTTCACCTTCTTCACGCCCAACGAGAAGGCGCTGTCTGGCTGCTTCAGGACGGACGGGTAGCCCAGTTGCCAGCGGTCGACGATGCGCTGCACCCCATCGCTGCTGTGCAGCACAATGGTCCTCGGGCAGGGAATCTTGGCGCGGGCCAACATCTCGGCCAGGTAGACCTTGTTGGTGCAGCGCAGGATCGACCAGGGGTCATCGACCACGATCAGGCCCTCGGCATGCGCCCGGCGCGCGAAACGGTAGGTGTGATGGTTCACTGCCGTGGTTTCGCGGATGAGCAGGGCGTCGAACTCCGCCAGCCGGGAGTAGTCTTCCCGCGTGATCAGTTCGGCATAGAAGCCCACCCGGTTGGCGGCCTGCATGAACAATTGCAACGCATCCTTGTCCGAGGGGGGCGCGGTTTCCTGCGGGTTGATCAGGATCGCCAGATCGTAGGCGTAGTGAGGCTGGCGGTTGCGCCGCAGGGTTTTCTTGGAGAAGAACTTCTCCGCGAAGGCGAGAACCAGCGGATGGTCGTCGGGCGGCACTCGCGTAAACGGCAGTGGCGACACCTGCTGGATGGTCCATTCGTCGGTCTTCTCGAAGGTCACCTTCAGCAGCGGCGCCTCAAACAGCGAGTACAGGCGGTGCGCCAACTGGCGGTAGCGCGGGATGGTCGCCTCGCCAAAGTAGATATTGAGTTCAAAACGGCCACCATGCACATGCCGAAGGCTGTGCTGGATCAGTTCCTCGACATCGTCCGCCACCGCCCGCGTCAGAGTCTGGAAGCGGCAGTCCTGCAACGTCGTCACATCGGGCATGACCCGGTGTCCCCGGGCCTCGGCAAGCAGCGACACGTAGTACCCGACCGTCTGGTAGCGATAGGACCGGCACAGGTTGAACACCCGCATGCTGGTGCATTCGGCATAGGACTTGCCAGTGAGGTACTCGCGTGGCGTGATGACTTCGACGCCCTCAACGCTCAGGGGCCACTGTGACTTGTGGCTGGCGACGATGACATTTCTCATACGGTGCTGAGTGCTTCCTCCACCTTGTGGCGCCACGGTCCGCGGCCTTGCTGAGGATCTTCCTCCGCAGCGGCTAACGGGTCGGGTCGCCTCTCTTTTTCACGCTACCGGACAGACCATGCGCACCGCATGTCGGTCGGCGGCATAGTACGATGGCAATTGCCCTGTGACCTTGAAACCTTGGGACTCGTACCACCGAATCAGGGTAGGGTTACTCTGATCGGCCTCGAGGGTGATGCGGGCCAAGCCCCGTTCGCGGGCCAGGCGGAAGGCATCCGCGACGAGCCGTCGGCCCAGACCCTCGCCGCGGGACTCAGGGCGCACGGCCACTGAGTAGATGCGTAATGAGCGGGGGTAAAACCAGAGGGTGGCGGCGCCCAGGAGGGACGGAACCAGACTCTCGTTCGCCGGGGGGAGATCGATGACACGGACCACCTGACGCGCACTGGTCAGGCTGCGGCGCAGACTTCTTCGGCTTGCTCGTCGGTCCTCGTCAAAACATGAGCCCTCAAGCTCACTGAGGCCAATCTCGTCCGAACTGGCCGCCGTGCGGATTGTCGTGTTCATCTCATCCGACTGGGTGTACTGAAACGCTCTTCCGATGAACCTGGTGCATCCCGCCCTCTCACGGTGACGCCATGCACCGCCGAAAAACCGTTCAGATTGATTACAACATAAGAGCAATCAGCGCAGATGCAAGAGTTCTTTGCAGAAACTGTTACACTGCCGGTAGTGGTGCGGGGGCCTCTCCAGGGCGGGGGGTGCGCTACGGTGCTCGGTCGGCAGGTCGGCTACGCGGGTGGGCGCCAGGCGACCGCCCCGGTGGCATGATCGTGACGGGGCAGGGGCTGCGTGGGGGGCCCGTTTTCAGGATCGGTTGCCGCGGTGGTTCTGGTCGTATGGCAGGGGTTCCCGTCGGCATTACATTGCTGCCCACGTGGTCAAAGGTGAGCAGATGAGACTGCCGCCGCCGTCTCCAGTTTCCGCGCGAGCGCCTCGGCAGAGGCTTGCAGAATCAGGATAGGCCATGCGCTTCAAGTCAGCCGACCCTGCTCTGATCACTCGCGGTCCACTGCTTCAGGCTCTGGGCGTACTGAGTGCGCCCATGCTGGTTTCGGCGCTGCTGCAGAACCTGCAGAGCGTGATTGACCTTTTCTGGGTAGGCCGGTTGGGGCCGCGGGCGGTTGCGGCGGTGGCGATGGGTGGCACGCTTCTCATGGTGCTCTTCCCGATGCTGATGGGCATGTCCATTGGGACCGTGGCTCTGGTGGCTCGCGCCATCGGCTCTGAGCGCTATGAGGAGGCCTCTGCCGCGGCGGGGCAATCGCTGTTTCTGGCCTTGGTTATGGGCCTCGTTTTTGGCGTCATTGGTTGGGTGTTTACGCCGCACCTGTTCGGACTCCTCGGGGCCGACGCGGAGGTGCTGCCAGACGGCTATGCCTACCTGCGCATCTCTCTGCTGGGGTCCCTGACCTCGTTCGTCCTCTTCATCGGCAACGCCGCTCTGCAGGGTGCGGGTGACACGGTGGCGCCGATGCTGGTGATGGCGGTGGCCAACCTGCTGAACCTGGTCCTGGATCCGTTGTTCATCTTCGGCTTGGGGCCCTTGCCGCCGCTGGGGGTGAGTGGTGCGGCACTGGCCACGGTGCTGGCGCAGGCGGTCGCCGCGGCCATCTCGGTGGGGATGCTGCTGAGTGGTCGGGTGCGCCTCCATGTGCGGCTGCGCCAGCTTCTGCCACGGCTGGGGCTTTCATGGCGGATCCTGCGCATCGGTATTCCGGGGTCTGGGCAGATGCTGTCGCGGAGCCTGATGAGTCTGGTGCTGATGCGGGTCGTGGCCGGTTGCGGCACCCTGGCCGTCGCCGCCTATGGCACCGGCATGCGCTTTCACATGATCACGATCATGCCCGCCTTTGCTCTGGGTGGCGCCGCGGCGACGATGGTCGGGCAGAACCTGGGTGCCGGCAACCCCGGGCGGGCCCGGCGGGCGGCCTGGGTTGCCGCGCTGGTCGGGGTGGGCTTGATGGTGCTTGCCGCCCTCTTCTTCGCCTGCTTTGCGGCGCCGCTGATCCGCGTCTTCAACCGCGATCCCGGGGTGATCGCTATCGGCGCCGAGTATCTGCGCACCGTGTCGCCTTTCTACGTCTTCGCGGCGCTGGCCATCGTGCTGGGGCGGGCCTTGAATGGGGCGGGTGATAGTATGGCCCCGATGGTCTTCACCGTGATCAGCCTGTGGGGCTTACAGGTGCCATTGGCAGTACATTTCTCGGCGACCTGGGTTTCCAGGACGCAGGGTATATGGTGGGCCATTGTCGCCGCCACCGTCCTGCACGGCGTGCTGACGGCGGTCTGGTTTGAGACCGGTCGTTGGCAGCGTGCTCGAGTATAGGCACGGAAGGACACAGGCTGTGCGGGTGAGGAGACCAAGAGCATGAGCTTCCGCTGTTTTGGTGAAGAAGAGCTGGCCAATCTGCGCGAGGTCATCGAGAGTCAGAACCTCTGGCGTCTGAAGGAGAACGGGTTTGTAGGGCGCCTCGAACAGGCCTTTGCCACGCACCTGGGCCGCCGCTACGTCCATGCGCTCAGCACAGGCACTTCGGCCGACGAGGCGGCGTTGTTTGGCCTGGGACTCGAGCCCGGTGACGAGGTGATCTGTCCGGCGAGCGCGCCGCTGTTCGTCTCCATGCCTGTCATTGCCATCGGTTGCATCCCGGTACTCGCCGACGTGGATCCCCGGACTCTGATCCTGTCGCCCGAGGGCATTCGGGCCCGCATCACGCCGCGGACGCGGGCGATCCTGGTGGTGCATCTCTTCGGTCAGCCCGCGCCCATGGACGAGATCATGGCGGTGGCACGGGAGCATGGCCTCAAGGTGGTCGAGGATTGCGCGCAAGCCTACGACTGCACCCACCGCGGCCGTAAGGTGGGCACCATCGGCGACGTGGCGGCCTTCAGTCTGCAGCAGTCCAAACACATCACCTGCGGGGAGGGCGGTCTGGTGGCGACCGACGACCCAGAGGTCTACAAGCGCATGGTCATGTTCTGCAACACCGGGATGGCGTGGCTCCAGTTCGGCCTGACTGCGCCCAAGCCGGCGCCGGTCGCCGGCTTCCCTACCCGTGGGCATTTTTCCTTCGGTCATGACTACCGTATGAGCGAATTGCAGGGCGCCGTGGCCCTGGCGCAGTTGGGCAAGATTGGCGCGCTGAACGCCCAGCGCCGGGTGCTGGTGGACCTGATCGAGTCCGAGTTGCGCGGAGTGGCGGGAATCGAGCTGGCCCACTGCTATCCCGACACCCAGCCGAATTATTGGGCCTACCCCGTGCGGGTTCCCGAAGGGCTTGGCCGCTACGGCGAGATCAACTACCTCGAGGTGGTTTTCCAGCAGATGCAGCAGACCCGGCGAACGGCGCTTGGAGTGCCCTTGCCGGACTACGTGCAGTACCTCCCCGGGTCGTGTCCTCAGGCCGAAGCTGGAGCCCGGCGCATGTGGCAGATTCTGGTGCATCCGCTGACCGAGCCGGAGAGCATCCGCAAGAGCGCGCAGGCCATCCGCGCGGCGGTCGCCAAGCCGCGCTGAGGCTGGTATTGAACCCCGGTCACCGGCAGTGCCTGGGGATTCCGCCAAGCTATATTGGCGCGTCGTCCAAGTAGGGCAGGGAAGGCGCATGAACCAGGACTTGAGCCGCCGTCGGTTGCGTTTGACTGGCGATCTGGAGTCGCGGACGCTCGCGGACGGCACCCGGTTGCTCAAACAGACACGCTGCGCTGAGTACCTGGCGCTGCCGCCGCTGCTCGCCGCCCTCCCGGAACGGTTCAGCGGCACCCATACCGTAGAGGAAATCCTGCACACGCTGCTGCGCCAGGAGAAGCCTCCGGCGATCCGTGATTACTACGACTTTGTCCTGGGCGCAACCCAGCGCGGATTCCTGGAGGACCCTGCCGACGGCGTGTCGGCGCGGCCCAGCCTCAGCGGGAGTCGCTGGCGCCTGGGCTGGGGGCGGTTTCCGGTGGCCGCGGCCGCCTTGGCCTTGGTGCCGCTGGGGGCGGCCGCCTTCTGGCTCTCCGGGCCGACGCTGGCGGACACCGCCGAAGGCTGGGTGCTCGTGGTCTGCCTGGTCATTCTGCTGCTGAGCTTGGCCCACCTTCTGTCAGGTTGTGTGCTGAGCGGCTTCGGGAGGCTCGTGTATCGGGCCGAGTTTCGGGTCAACCGCGGGCTGCCCTATTTCTCCATCGACGCTCGGGACTCCTTCATGTCTGGTCGCTGCTGTCAGGGGACGGTCGCGCTCCAGGCGCTGACGGTTCCCTTCGCGGCGGCGCTCTGTGCCCAGGCCTGCGGCTCAGCCCCCCTGTTCTTCGCGGCGGCGCTGGTCGCGCTGGTCCTCGGCTGTCCGCTCGGCAGCACTCCGGCTCACGACCTGCTGTACGCCCTGTTCCGCAAGCAGTACCAGTTACCGCGCTGTGCCCCGTTTGTGCTGCAGCGCAAACTGCTGACGCAACTCCTTGACTGGCGCGGCAAGGGGCAGGAGGAGGAATACCTGTTGGGGTATTCCGTGGCGGTGCTGGTCTGGCTCGGTTGTCTGATCCAGTTTGCCGGCGGTCTGATCCAGCGTCAGAGCGATACCTTCGTCCGCGAGTTGCTGTTCTCGCCGGACCTGAGTGTCCAGGTGATGGCCCTGGTGGCGCTGCTCCTCCTGGCGGCGCTGCTGCTGGTGCCGCTTCTGTACCAGGTTATCCTCGGCCTACGCAACCTGTACGCGCTGCTCGCGCCCCGTTGGTTTCGGGCTGAAGCCGCCGCCCATCGCCGGGGGCGCGTCGGCGAACGGCCGTCGGCTGCGGACGTGCAGTCGTTTCTGCGCAGTACCCTGCTGTTCAAGGGGCTGCCCGACGGGGTGCTGCAGAGCTTGGGCAGCGCGCTGACGTACCTCGAAGTCAAGCCTGGGACCCCGCTGATCCGCGAAGGAGACCAGGGCGACACGCTGTTCATCGTCTACCGCGGGGCAGTGCGGGTGCTGAAGGAGAACTCGGTTGGGCGGCCGGAACCCGTGGCCGTCCTAGGGCCGGGTGATGTGTTCGGCGAAATTGCCCTGTTGCAGGAGACGCGGCGCACGGCGTCTAACCAGAGCGTGGGTGAAGCAGCCCTGTTCGCCCTCAAGAAAGACGATTTCGAGCGGCTGGTGGTGGCGACTCTCGGCGCTGCTACCGTGAAGACCATCATCCAGGTTGCGGCGTTCCTCAAACGCAATGCCCTGTTCGCCGACTGGCCGGACAAGGCGCTGCTGGAACTGGCGCAGCAGTTCGCCGCCGCGCCGTTCCGTGTCGGCGAGGTGCTGGTTCAGGAAGGCAAACCGAACGACTTCTTCCACCTGCTCTACGAAGGTCAGGTCGAGGTCCGCCGCCAGGGCAGGCCGTGTGCCGTGGTCGGGCCGGGTGACTTTCTGGGCGAGATCAGTCTCTTGCGCGGGACCGTCGCCGTGGCGGACGTGGTGGCCCTCAGCGACGGGCTTTGCCTGAAACTGGGAAAGGCCCCGTTCCTCGCCTTCGTGAGCGGCAATCTCGTGACCGGCTTGGTCGTGGAAGAGGCGCTGGAGGCGCGCCTGGGGCGGGAGGCGGCAAAGGCATGAAGCGGTTTCTCCACGTCATGCTTCTCTCCGGCTTGGGCTGGCTGGGCTATGCGAACATGCGCACTCTCGGCAAGGCGACGGTCGCCTTCCGTAACGCCCGGGATAACACCGGAACGAAGCTCCAGATGTCCCAGATTGCCCGCTCAGTGCAAATGGAGTACGTGGACCAGAATGCGTTGATTCTGGGCGATCTCACGAAGCTGATCGTCGACCAGTTGGCGGCCGAAGGACGGCAGGTGACGGCGGAGAGCGGCAAGGACATCTGGGGCAATCCCTACTGGTCCGTGGCGGCCAAGGGCGGGTTCTGCGTGGTCAGTGCCGGTCCGGACCGGAAGTGGCGCACCCGAGATGACATCGTCTTCCATCAATCGTTGACGGCGCTGGGGTATCGCGACCCGCCCGCCGCCGCTGCCCGTCCGGCCCTGAAGGGCGCGCCAACGGCAACGCCTCGGGTAGCCCCCAGGACCGCCGTGGCCAAGCCCGTCCGCAGAGCGCCGCCGGGGCGCCGCGAGTGATCTGGGGAAGGCTGTCAGGGGCTCTTGCAGCAACCCTCGGCTCGTCGGCGTCTGGCCCTGGAGCCGACGGTCCGTCGCGGCTCTGCCTGGGTTTCCGCCGTCTCTGGGGTCTTGCAGACGGCGGGTACCGCGAACCAGGCCCCGGCGGGTCCTTGGCAGCGCGGGCTCCAGGGACGGGGGGATACCGCGAGCGCGGACGGGGAAGGACTCCAGGCTGTCTCGCCAAGCTTGAAGCCCTGGCCGACGGGGCAGCTTGCCGGGCAGAGAGCGAGGGGTACGCTATTCGGGCACGGACCGCGGGCACGCGGCGTCGGGACGGCGGCGCCACCGGCGCCCCGGGTCGCGACACTACACAGCTTGGAGGAAGCATGAAACGCTATGACACCGATGGGGGCATCCCAACCCTGGCGCTCGCCTTGGACCAGTACATGAATATCGACGAGATCAAGCCGCTGGTGGCGTTTGCCGGCTA
Source organism: uncultured Victivallales bacterium (assembly GCA_903933565.1). Lineage (GTDB taxonomy): Bacteria > Verrucomicrobiota > Lentisphaeria > Oligosphaerales > JAFGRS01 > CAILUI01. The sequence goes on from CAIZKT010000722.1 coordinate 17,766, forward strand.
CCGCGTGCCGACCCGTAAGGCTGACCTCATCGCCCTAATCGTGAAGCATCTCGAGGGGGACGGCCTGCGCCGGGTCTGGGAGCAGCTCGACGAGACGCAGCGCGCCGCGGTGTCCGAGGTCGTTCATTCAGAGGACTCGGGGTTCGATCCCGGGCGCTTCCGAGCCAAGTACGGCCGCAGTCCGGTCTGGGGTTCGCTGGATCGCTACAAACGTGACACCCCGCCCACCGGGCTCTGCTTCCTCTTCTACGGCGGAGGTGTCATGCCAGATGACCTGAAGGCACGGCTTGAGGCCTTCGTGCCGCCGCCGGTTGCGGCCGCGATAACCACCCTTGATCCCTTGCCCGCTGCCTACGAGCTGATCTCTTCGTACTGGGACGTGGAAACGAAGTCTAGGAAGAATGTGATCGAGCCCATCCCGCTCACCGTCCGCGACTCGGAACAGGCCGCGGCGCGGGAGTTGCTCGCGGTGCTGCGTCTGGTGGACGCGGGGAAGTTTGCCGTGAGCGACAAGACCCGCCGGGCCTCGGGGGCGACGCTGGCGGCGGTCGCGGCGGTTCTCGAGGGAGGCGATTATTACCCGCACGTGCCACCCAAAGACCAGTGGTCCGATGAGAACGCGGGCCCGATCCGCGCCTTTGCCTGGCCGTTGCTGATTCAGGCTGGCGGCCTGGCCCAGCTCGCCGGGGCGCGACTGCAACTCACCAAGGCCGGCCGTAAGGCGCTCGCGGAGCCGCCTGCTTCAACCCTGCGGACACTCTGGCAGAAGTGGGTCAACACCACCCTGCTCGATGAGCTCTCGCGCATCGACTGCGTCAAGGGCCAAACCGGCAAGGGCAAGCACGGGCTCACCGCGGTCGCGACGCGCCGCAAGGCTCTCGGGGGAGCCCTTGCCGAGTGCCCGTCCGGCCGCTGGATCGCCACCCAGGAACTGTGCCGTTTCATGCAGGCTGCCGGCCACGATTTCGAGGTGACCCGCAACCCATGGGCGCTCTACGTCGGCGAGTTGCAGTACGGCTCACTCGGCGGCGCAGGCAGCAAAGGCATGCTACTGGAACGCTATATCCTCTGCGTCTTGCTGGAATACGCGGCGACGTTGGGGCTGCTCGATGTGGCCCTCATCCCGCCGGCCGGAGCCCGGTACGACTATGGCGACCTCTGGGGCACCGACGAGCTGCCCTACTTCAGCCGCTATGACGGATTGATGTACTTCCGCATCAATGCCTTGGGAGCCTATTGCCTGGGCTCTGCCGAGGCCTACGCCGCGGCGCCCACCGAGAGGGAGCCCGGACTCCGGGTTCTGCCCAACCTGGAGATCGTTACGGTCGGCGCCGGGCTCGATGCCGCCGATGGCCTGGCCCTCGACGCCTATGCGGAACGAGTCTCCGCGCGGGTATGGCAGCTCCAGCCCGGGAAGCTGCTCGCGGCCAGCGCCGAAGGACGGTCCGTCGAGGAAGTGCGCGACTTCCTCGCCGCCCGCAGCCTGGACCCGCTTCCCGAGACGGTGCTTCGGCTGTTCGCCGACATCGCGAACCGCGGTGCGCGCCTGCAGGATCGCGGCCTGGCCCGCCTCGTCGAGTGCGCCGACCCGGTCCTGGCCGCACTCATCGCCAATGACGCGCGGACGCGCAAGCTCTGCCTGCCGGCAGGCGACCGTCATCTCGTGGTGCCGGCAGCCTCCGAAACCGCCTTCCGGCGCGCCCTCATGGAGGTGGGTTACCTGCTGCCACCGAACGCGGAACCGGTGCGGAAGAAGGGCGGCAAGACCGCTGCGAACGACGCCACAAAAGATTAGAAGACAACGATTTACGGATCCAGATTTGGGATCAGCTAAGGTTTGGCCGAGAGCCGCGCTGGCAAAACGAACCTGCATCTCCACGCGCTGGGGTGCGCCGGGCCTGGAGGGCAAGAGCAGGTGCGCCGGGGGCGCGCCACATCGCTGCCGCCGCCCTGCCCGAGGCAGGGCGTTCCATCACGGACCGCCCGCGGCCCGCGGGCGTCCAAGCGGCGGCGGGTCGGGTCGGCATTGCCGCCCCTGTACTCGCCCACCCCGCAGGCCGCGCCGCGGGGTCAGAGTCGGCGGACCTTCTCGACCGCCTCGATCAGGGCCGCGCAGACGAAGTCGTTCTGCTCATCGGTCATGCTCGGGTGCAGTGAGGGGCAGAACAGACGCAGCGCGAGCTGCTCCGAGACCGGCAGTTCCACGTTCCCTACGTGCCGCTTGATGAAGGGGACCGTGTTGTGGACCGGCGGGTTGGCGACCACGCAGCCAACGTGGTACTGCTCGCTCATGATGGCGAGGAGAGCGTCGCGCTTCTTGCCCGCCCACTCTTTTGGCACCAGGCAGGTGTAGAGGTAGAAGCTGTGCTCGATGTCGGCGGGGATGTAGGGCACGGTCAACTCCGGGACCGCGGCCAGGATGGCGTTACGCCGCAGCGCCAGGCGCCGACGGTTGCCAACCATGGCATCGAGTTTCCGCAATTGCACCAGGCCCACCGCCGCCTGGACCTTGGTCATCTTGTAGTTCGAGCCCCAGTACTCCGCCCCGCCGAACTGGCGCAGAGCCCGCAGGCGCTTGGCCACCTCCGGATCGTGGCAGGTCACCATCCCGCCCTCGCCGAGAGTCGTCATGTTCTTCATGGTGTGGAAGCTGAAGACCGTAAGCCACTCGGCGGCGCCGATCTTGCGGCCTTTGTAGCCGCCACCGCAAGCCCGCGCCGCATCGCCGATCACCTTGGCCGGACCGTGCTGCGGGTGTGGGTGCTTCCGCGCGATTTCGAGGTACTCGTCCACCGGGGCCGACATGCCGTTCATGTGGGTGGGCAGAATGGCGCGGGTGCGCGGCGAGATCTTCTTCGCGACGTCGGCCGGATCGAGCTGGAAGGTGCGTGGGTCGATCTCCCCCGGGATGAACTTGCCCCCCTGGCCGATGATCGACATCGGCGCAGCGCGGAAGTTCACCGAGGGCGCGATGACTTCGTCGCCGGGCTGCAAGTCAAGGCACATCACCGCCATGTCCAGCCCGGAGCCGGCGGCGTTGATCGACACCGCATCGGCGGTGCCGGAGTACTGGGCGAAGGCCTTCTCGAAGCTCTCGATTTCGGCGCAGATGAAGCCGAAGCCGTCACCGGTCCAGTCCATGGACTGCCGGATGGTCTTGACCACGACCTCGATCTCCTCCTCGCCGTACCAGCCGCCCAGGTGCGGTTCCCCGCGCCAGACCATTTCCGGCTTGCAATTCCTGATCAGTTCCTGGCGACGATGTGCGTCCATGGTGTGCTTTCCTTTCGCGATCGGATCGTTCTCGCTCAGCCATCGGCGGCCATGCCGGCGGCCGTCACAAACTGCCGGTCGTAGAGACGTCGGTAGAGGCCATTGGCAGCGACCAGCTCGTCGTGGCGGCCCTCCTCGACCACGCGCCCCTGATCGATGACGTAGATGCGGTCGGCACCCCGTACCGTGGTCAGTCGGTGCGCGATGACCACCGCGGTGCGCCCACGCAGCAGGTAGGCCAGGGCCTTCTGGATGAGGGCCTCGGTGGCGGTGTCCACGCTCGAGGTCGCCTCATCGAGGATGAGCAATCGTGGGTCGACCAGCAGGGCGCGGGCGATGCTCAGCAGTTGCCGCTGGCCGGTGGAGAGATTGGCGCCGCCCTCGAGAATGCGGGTCTGATAGCCGTGCGAAAGGCGCTGGATGAAGCCGTCCGCTTCGGCGTGCCGTGCCGCCGCGATGATCGCCTCCATGGGCGCCGTGCCGCGGCCGAAGGCGATGTTCTCGGCCACCGTGCCGGCGAACAGGAACGGCTCCTGCGGCACCAGCCCCATGCGCTCGTGCAGGCTGGCGGCGGTGATCTCGCGAAGGGGGAATCCATCGATCCGTAACTCGCCGGCCGTGGGATCGTAGAAACGGCACAGCAGATTCACCAGCGTTGTCTTGCCCGCGCCGGTCGGGCCGACGATGGCCACGGTCTCGCCTGGCTGGACCGTCAGCGAGACGTCGTGCAGCACCTCGGTCGTGCGGTCGTAGCTGAAGCAGACCTGGCGGAACTCGATCCGGTCGGCGAGCACGGGCAGATCCTGGGCACCGGGAACATCGCGGATCAGGGGCGGGGTCTCCAGCAGGGCCAGCACGCGCTCGCCTCCCGCGGTCGCGGACAGCAGCGTGGTGTAGAGCTGGCTGAGATCACGGATGGGGACGAAGAGGCGGTTCATGTAGGCCATGAAGGCGACGATCAGCCCGAGGGTCACTTCGCCCTGCGCCACCATCAGCCCCCCGGCCAGCAGCACGATGCAGGTGGCCGCGGTACCGAGAACATCCACCACGGGGATGAAGATGAACGACAGGGACATGGCCCGTACGTGCGCCGTGCGATTCTCCCAGTTCTTCTGGCGGAACTTGCGTTGGCTGGAGTCCTCCTGGGCGAAGGATTGGATCACCCGCATGCCTTCGATGTTCTCGGCCAGATTGCCCACCAGCGTCGCGACCTTCTCGCGGGTCTCGCGGTACGCCACCCGCGCCTTGCGGCTGAACAGCACCGTCGCCAGCACCATGATGGGGATGACAGCAAAGGTGAGCAGCGCCAGCCGCACGTCCATCCAGAGCATGATGACGATCGTTCCGGCCACCAGCAGGCTATCGCCCAACAAGGTGACCAGGCCTTCGCTGAGGAGGTTATTGATGACCCCGACGTCGTTGATCACCCGCGACACCGTGACCCCGACGATGTGCCGGTCATGGTAGGGCACCGACAGCCGCTGCAGGTGGGCAAAGAGGTCCCGACGCAATGCCAGTAAGGTCTTCTGACCGACGCGGGCCAGCAGGTAACTCTGGCCCACCGTGGCGAGATAGGACACCCCCATGACGGCGGCCAGAAAAAGCCCCTGCCGGGTCAGGCCGACGAGGTCGCCCCGCGGGATTTCGATGTCGATCAGGTGCCGCGTGATGTAGGGAACCAGCAGCCCGGCAGCGGTGCTCAGCAGCATCAACACCGTACCTAGGGCCAACTCGGCGCGGTACGGCTTCACAAAGCACAGCAGCCGCAGCAGCACACTGCCGCGGACGCGACTGCCTTCCTCACGGCCGCCAAAGGCATCGATCAAGCCGCGCGGACCGCCGCCCCCGCCGATCAGACCTCCCATGCCGCCACCGAGCATCAGCCGCCCTCCCCGGGCCGCGGCGCCCGTGTGAGCCCGGCGGCCGGAGCCGCGGCGTCCGCGGCGGTCTCGGCAGCGGGCCGAAGCTGGTTTTCGTAGAGGTCGGCATACAGGCCGCTGTTGCGCAGGAGTTGGTCGTGGGGTGTTTCCGTGGCGCTGCGCACGCCCACGGCGGCCACCTTGCCCCGGTCCAGAACAAACACCTTGTCCGCCTCGCGGATGGTGCTGAGGCGCTGGGCGATGATGATCGAAGTCCGCGTCTGCATCAGACGGCGCAGGGCCTGCTGGATCAGTTGTTCGGTCTCGACGTCTACGCTCGAGGTGGCGTCATCCAGGATCAGGATCTCCGGGTCCTTCAGGATGGCCCGGGCCAGCGCCAGACGCTGCCGCTGGCCACCCGACAGGGTGATGCCCTTCTCGCCGATACGCGTGGCATAGCCTTGCGGCAGGGCCGTGATGAACTCGTGGGCATGCGCTGCCTGGGCCGCGGCAACCACGTCCGCAGCCGTGGCCTCAGGCCGGCCGAAGGCGATGTTCTCACGCACCGTCGAGGCGAACAGGACCGTATCCTGCAGCACCACGCCGATGTGATCCCGCAGAGACTTCACCGTGAGCTTGCGGATGTCTACCCCGTCAAGCAGCACGGCGCCGGCGGTGGGGTCGTAGAAGCGCGGGATGAGGTTGGTGATCGAGCTCTTGCCCGAGCCGGTGCTGCCCAGGAAGGCGACCTTCTCCCCGGGCAGGATCTCCAGACTGATATCGTTGAGGACCTTGAGGTGCCGAGTGTAGCCAAAACTCACGTGGTCGAAGCGCAGGTGTCCCCGCACCGCTCCCAGCGGCGCGGCGTCCGGCGCGTCGGTGATCTCAGAGCGCAGGTCCAGCACCTCGAAAATGCGCTCGGCCGAGGCGGAGGCTTCGGCGATGGCGGCAATGAGCCAGCCCAGGCGACGGCAGGGACCGGCCAGCAAGGCCATGTAGGCGATGAACGCGACCAACTCGCCGGGACTGAGGCTGCCGCCAATCACCAGGCGCCCGCCGGCAACCAGTACCAACAGCGTCCCCGCTCCCGCCAGAAGCTGCATCAGCGGCATGTAGATCGCCCGCCAGTGCGCGTCCTGGCGCTGCAAGTCGAGCAGGACTAGGTTGCGCTCGCTGAATCCCGCGATCTGCGACTCCTCCCGGCCAAAGGCCTTGACGATGCGCGCGCCCCGCAGATTCTGTTCGAGAAACGAGGTCAACTCGGCCTCCTGGTTGCGCACTTTCACCGACAGCGGTCGCAGCACCCGCCCCAGGCAGAGACCGCTGAGCACGAAGAAAGGCACCAGGCCCAGGGTCAGCAGCCCAAGCCGGTACTCGACCACGATCATCGCCACCGGGATGCAGACCGATAGCGTCGCCATCTGCACCAGGTTCAGAAAGGCCCGCCCAGTCAGAAAACGAATGCGGTCGACATCGCCGACGCTGCGCGCCAAGAGTTGCCCGGTCTCGGCCTGGTCGTGGAAACTGAAGGAGAGCGACTGCAGTTTCTCGTGGAAGCGGTTGCGCAGATCGAAGGCGACGTTCTGCGAGGCGGTCTCGGTCAGCACCCCGGTGACAAACGTCGCCAGCCCCTGCACCACCGCCAGACCGAGCAGCAGCCCGCAGCCCGAGATGATCGCCGCCCGCGCGCCACCGCGGATGCCGTCGTCAACGATGCCGCGGATGATGATGGGCATCCAGACGGCAAGCGCCGTGGTGGTGAAAACGGCCGCGTAGGCCCCCGTAACCAGGACGCCGTAGGGCCTCAGGCAGGCCAGGGCGCGACCGACGTAGCGCATCCGGGTCCGAAACGCCGGGGCGGACGAGTCCGGCGCGGCAGGTTGACTGGTGCGTTCCGCGGGCACTGCCGTCCGCTCTCCTGCTGTGCCCGCCGCGGGCTGCGGCCGGACTTCCCGATGCTGCTGATCTTCTCGGCAACGCGACGATCCAAGGGTTTCGTCGGACCTGACAGACTCGCCGACGGGGTGAACTTAGCCGTCCTGGGGGTTTATCACAACCTGCCGCCCCCGCTCGGGGCGCAAGTCAGCTCCGTCTGGATGCGGATACGGCGGAGACCGCCGGCTCCAGGGCTGGAGGATACGGCGGGGACCGCCGGCTCTGGCTGGGGATACGGCGGGGACCGCCGGCTCCAGGGCTGGAGGATACGGCGGAGACCGTCGGCTCTGGCTGGGGATACGGCGGAGACCGCCGACTCCAGGGCTGGCGCCCGCCTGGCGCTCGGCCGGGCGTCACGGCCGCCGGAGGCCATCGAGCTGAGCCTGGGTCTGCGTCGTGACGTCCTCCAGGCCCATCAGGCCAGGCGCGCTCCCGTGGAGTTTGGCCAAGACCCCGAGATTGCGTTCCAGCAGGTCTCGAGCCTCGCGTTCCTGTCCCCGGCGCGCCTGTACGTCGGCCAGGGCATTGCCGTAGGTGACCAGCCAGAGGAAGCAGGACGGCTGGGCCGGGGACTGCGCCGCGAGTCGATCCATGTCATCGACGGCCGCTTTGAAGTGCGGTTCGGCCAGGTCCCACTCATCGGCGCGCCGGTGCAGGGCCCCCACCTTGTAGTGAACGCTGGCCTGGGCGGCGACGTAGCGCGCGACGTAGGGCTGCTGCCGCACCAGGCGTTCCAGTATCTTCAGGGCACGTTGGAACTGCTCTTCGGCCGCCCGTCGGGACTCCGGACTGGCCTCCGCCAGGCGCAGGTTGACGGTCCCGAGGGTAGCGGCAAGCTCGTACTGGTATTCGGGAGCCTCTGGGTGCTCGCGGGCGAGTTGATCCAGAATGGTGATGGCGTCGGCCGGGCCGCGGCGAGGACGAACCCCGCGCTCGGCAGCCAAGCTGGCGCCGGGACGTTCCCGCAGGCACAGGGCCAGGAGAAACAGGGCATCCGGATCCGCAGCGGTCTCGTTCAGAAGTCCATTGAGAATGCGGGTCGCCTCGTCAACCTGAGCATCGGCGGCCTCGTCCGGGGCGTTGTTCCTCGGGCGCCCGCCACCGCGCCCGCCGGGCGGGGCCTTGGGACGGGTCCCACTGCCGAGCCGCAGATGGGTCCAGGCCCGTTCGAGCTGCGTTTCCCGCGCCTCGCCCGTGGGCGCTGGCAGGCTGTCGAGCAAGGCGAGTGCCTGGGTATGGGCCTCGCGCGCGCCGCTATCGTCGGCAGCCGCGGCCCGGACCTGCCCGAGCCGGTTCAGGATCTGGGCCCGCTCGAGTTGGGCGTGGGGGGTCTTGTCGCCTGTGGTCGGCTCCTCTCGGGTCGCGAGGGCGTGAGCGTAGGAGGCTTCCGCGGCTTCGTACTGCCCGAGTTGAGCCAGCACATCGCCCATGCGCCGACTGGCTGCCGCTGTACGTTCGCGCACCGCCCGCGGGTCGCCTGTTTCCCGCGCCAAGCGGTCGTAGACGGGCAGGAGGTCCCGCAGCAGACCGGCGGTGTCTCCCGATAGGACCGGCAGCGGAGCCATGCGCACTGAGGCCTGGGTCGCGTCCCCGGTCGCCAGCGCCGGCGCGTCCTCGGCCGAGGTCGGCGAAAAGCGGGCGAAAACCGAGTCCAGGACATCGAGGGCCAGCGTCGCGTTCGCCTCGGCCTTCTGCTGCTCCGTCCGGGCTTGCGCCAGGGCTCGCCGCGTGCGGACGTAACCCAACCCGGAGGCGCCCGTGGCGATGGCCAGCGAGACCACGGCGACCGCCGCCGCCGCCGCCGCCAGCGGGTTGCGTTTGGCCCAGCGCCACAGCCGTCCTGTCCATGGCACCGGCCGGGCGCTGACCGGCCGCCCCTCGAGGAAGCCCCGCAGGTCGTCGGCCAACGCATGCGCCGACGCATACCGGTGCGCCGGGTCGCCGGCAATCGCCTTCTCGACGATGTTCGCCAGGTCGCGCGGGATGCCCGGAGCGCGCTCGCGGAGGTCCGGAATCCGGTGGCTCAGAATGTGCTGGATCAGCACCGGCGGGGCGCTCTCGGCCACGGCTGGGCCGCGGGCCAGGAGTTCGTAGAGCGTCAGGCCCAGCGCGTAGACGTCCGACTGCACACTCACCTCCCCCGCAAAGCGTTCCGGGGCCATATAACGGAGCGTGCCGGCGGTCTGACCCGGTTGGCTGATCTCGTCGGTCACCAGCGCCCGGGCCAGACCAAAGTCCGCGATCCAGATGCGGCCATCCGCGCCGACGAGCAGGTTCCCAGGCTTGATGTCCCGGTGCAGAACCCCATGGTCGTGGGCATGCTGGAGCGCCTCCGCAGCACTCAGAATCAGCCTCGCCGCAGGCGCCCAGCGCCCGCCGGAACCCTCGCCTTCGAGGAAGCGGCTGACACGGCCCACCACCTCAGCCCCTGGAACCGCGGTCAGCGCGGTGTCGGCGCCGCAGGGCTGAGCGCGCTGCCGCAAGACGCGGTCGAGTGAGACCCCCTCGATCAGCTCCATCACAAAGTAGTGCAGGCCTTCGTGCTCGCCGACCCCGTAGACCGTGACAATGCCGGGGTGACGCAGGCTGGCGGCGGTGCGGGCCTCACGCTCGAAACGCGCCACTTGCCCGGCGTCCGGAAACAGGTGCCCGAGGAGGACCTTCACCGCCACGCGTCGGCCCAGGGAAGCCTGCTCGGCCTCGTAGACCACGCCCATCCCGCCGCGCCCAATCTCCCCGAGGATACGAAGGTCGCCGAACTGCGTCGGCGCCGGGGGCGCGATCTGCATCCCGGCCAGCGCGGGGGAGGGGGTTTTCAGGTTCTCTACGGCCAGGGCGGTGGAGAGGAGTTCGCGAATGTCATCCGCCAGATCGGGAAACCGGGCGGCGTAGTCGTCGACCGACACGGCCTCGCCCGCCCGGCGACGTTCGGCAAACTCCGCCAGCAGGGCATCGAGGCGCTCACTGAGAGCATCGTCATCAGCCACGAGCAAGTCCTCCGCCGAAGGTAGTCAGTTCCGCCAGCAGAGCCCGTAACCGGCGCAGGGCACGGATGTAACGGATACTGGCAGCCTTCTGCTCGATGCCCAACGCCTCGGCCACCTCCTGGTTGCTGAGTTCCTCGAAATGGCGCAGGGCCAACACCTCCCGGTCCAATTCGTCCATGCCCCCGATGGCATTCCGAACCACCGTCATGGCGTCCGCACGGGCCGCGGCCTGGCTCGGCGAGGTCAAGTCCCCGGCCAGTTGCAGAGCGATAGCGGCCGAGGTCCCGTCGCGGTTCTCCCCCGCCTCCAGGCTGACTTCGCGAAAGACGTCCCGCTTCTGCGCCCCGAGGTGGTGCCGGCAGGCATCGGTCAGCGTCTGCAAGACAATCGTGCGCAACCAGACAAACGGCGCCACCGGCGGGTCCGCCGCCACGAAGTGCGGCAAGCGCTGGGCGGCGGCCAGATAGGCATCCTGCAAGACGTCTTCGAGGTCCAACCGGCCCTGAAGCTGGGGGTGCAAACGGAACGCCACCAGCCGCCGCAAGCGCGCCCGGTGCTGGGTAAACTGCGCCGCTAATTCGGTTTCGCTGTGCATGCCACCCTCGCCCCGTTCCATCAGATTCCCCGTTTGCCTCCCGCGGGCGCTGTGCCCGCGAGCGCTTGAGCCGTGCCAGGCGAGGGCCTCGCCCCCTGAAACGCCCGACCTCCCGCCAATATTGCCCGTCCTGCGGCGGGCGGCGAACTTCGCGGGTTTGGCGCTGCTCCCGCCTGGTTTCCCTGGAGCCCGCGATGCCAAGGCCTCTCCGGGGCCTGGTTCGCGGTATCTTGAGTGAGACGCGGCGGCAGGGGATACGGCGGAGACCGCCGGCTCCAGGGGATACGGCTCCAGGGGATACGGCGG
>CAIZKT010000723.1:0-6933 GCA_903933565.1 uncultured Victivallales bacterium
CGCCGTATCCCCTGGAGCCGTATCCCCTGGAGCCGGCGGTCTCCGCCGTATCCCCTGGAGCCGGCGGTCTCCGCCGTATCCCCTGGAGCCGGCGGTCTCCGCCGTATCCCCTGGAGCCGTATCCCCTGGAGCCGGCGGTCTCCGCCGTATCCCCGGGGCGCCACGGGGGATCCCCTACCGCCGCACTCACTCTGCGCGGAGATGCGCCACCGGGGTCAGCCGCAGCGTATGCGGGCCTTGGTGCGTGGTTTTCGGCTGGCAGATGAAGCGGCTGGTCTCGGTGGTGGCGTCATAGTCGAAACCGACGCCCTCGGCCACGGTCAGGCGGGTGTTAGCGCCCTCGCGCTCGGCCTTGGCCATCGTGAAGGGCGAGAGGCGTTGCCCCGCTTGGTCCAAGCACACCACCGTGCCCACCGGCGGCAGGAACTCGCCCTCGACGACGAGCGCTCCGGCCTGCCGGTCGGCGGCCAGGAGACGGGCCGGGGCCACGGCTTTCGTCTCCAGCCGGAGTTGGCCCCAGCCAACCCGACCGTCCACCACGGTCAAGGCCGGCGCCGCTGTGCCGCGGAGGACAGCCAGCTCCGCTTCGGCAGCCAGGGCCTGGCCCTGCCAGTCTCCCTGCAGGCCACGCGGGCGCAGCAACACCAGATCGCGCCGTTCGCCCGAGGTCACCTCGAGGGCCAGCGCCGCCGCGGACACCTCGAGCCGGCGGACCGCCAGCGGCGTCGGGGTCAGGGCGATGACGGTGGCGAAGACCGACGGGCCGCCGCCGCGCCGCAGCATGGCGAACGGCCGCCAGCAGTCGCGCAGATTGTCGTCGTTCTCCTTGGCGCCGCGCACCGCCGGATTGCGGCCCAGGAAGAGCTGGTCGCCAGGCAGGGTCAGCAGGCAGGCCCGTAGCCGCGCCGGGTTGTCGCTGAGGGTGAAGTCCAACTCGACGCTTGCCGGCAGCGGGTCGGCCTGGCGCCGCAGGTCGCGCAGATAGCCGTAGGCATAGCCGGGCTTGAGGCCCAAGCCGCACTCGCCCTCATTTTGCGCCTCCTGGAAAGGGGTCCCCGTCGGCAGCAGCGTCGCCAACGCCGTCCCCGGCAACCCCGCGTCCCCGTCCAGCGCCTGGACGGTTCCCGGCAGGTCCGCACAGCCATGCAGGAAATAGTCGTGCTGCTGACCGCCCTCGACCTCGAACAGGTCCACCACGTACTCGCCGTTGACGGCAATCAGAGTGCGGCGGTAGGTGGTGGCCAGCTTGGGGTAGACCTGCGGATTATCGACGGAGACTATCTGACAGTCGGGATTGGCGACCGCGAAGCAGCGCAGGCTGCCGAAGGTGCCCGGGTCGGCGGTCTGGTTGAGCTGGTCGATGACCACCGTATTGTGAGCCACGGTGGGCAGTGTCCAGGCGCGGTCGCGGCTATGGGTGTAGCCCAGGTCGGAGAGCCCTTCCTGGCCCCCGGCAAAGAGCAGCAGGCTGAGGCCATCATAGTGGGTGTGGCCCATCCCCGGCGACCAGGTGAGATGAACCTGCCACTGGGCCTGCTGCTCGCCGCCGGCCAGGCAGGCATGGCCGAGAGCCGGCAAGAGCCAGGGGCGCGATGCCGTCAGGGCCTTGCCGCCGTTGCTCGACCAGGTATCATGCACCGGCACGAAGCGCCCATTGGGCAGACGCATCAGCTCCAGGCTGGCCGCGGCGCGCGAGAGCATCGGCAGGGCGGTCTGCAAATCCAGGTTGTCAAAGCGGCGCTGGGGCTCGGGGGGCGCGTAGCCCGGCGGATCGGAGTAGCCCGCGGCGGCCCGCACCACGCTCCGCAGGTTGCCCACAACCTGCGAGTGGTACGAGGGCGCACCCTCGCTCCAGGTTCCATCGTAGTTGAAACCGGTCGCGACGAAACGCTCCAGCCGGGCGCTCGCCTCATGAATCCACTCGGGCCGCTGCAGCACCCGGCCGGCCAGGATGGCATCGGCCCACATGCCAGGGCTCATGTTGGTCAGGTCATCCGGGTTGGCCAAAACCTGCCGTACCGACTCGCTGAAGAATGCCTCGATCTCCGGCTTGACCTCATGCCCCACCTCGGTGGAAAGCGTCTCCAGTTCGCCGCTGTCGTAGAGAAGGTCGTAGGCCTCGATCAGGCGCGAGGGGATGTCCACGTAAGCCCACCAGGTCCAGCGCGCCACCCGAAACGCCGGCCGAAAGTCCTTGGGCTCGACGTTCCCCTCCTTGATGATCTTCTGAACAAACGGGAAATCGTAGTGGTAGCAGTAGCCGGGGAAGAGCGCGGCAAAGCGTTGCAGGATCAGCGCGCCACGCCGGGCATACTGCGGGTCCTTCGTGAGCCAGTAGGCGCGCCCTAGCCGCCAGCCCATCTCCTCCATGTAGCGCAGCCGGTGGTAGTCAATCCGAGCGCCGAAGAAGTGCCGATAGCCCTTGGCATCCTCCCAGTAAGGAAAACGGGCCGGCTGCCCGTTCGGTCCGTGGACCTCGACCGCCTTCGTCATGGGAAACTTCGCGCTGGGATACGAGTGCCCGCAGTAAGCGCAACGCATGACCAAGGGATCGGCTGGATCCCAGGGCTTGAAGGTGGCGTCCTTGCCGCCCTGGAACTGCCCCTCCTGAATGCCGGCATCACAGTTCGGACAGTCGGTGAAATAAATCCCGGACTGCTCGGGAATCAGGCGCAGCAACTCCGCCTCAGACCTGGCCATCAACGGGGCCACCGAGTCGCGATACGAGGCCGCCTCGGCGGCCGTCAGAGCCGGCGGCAACCGTGGGTGCGGACCGGCGGCGCCAACAAACGACAGCGGCAAGGCCAGGCAGACGAGGGAGAGGGCGGGGTGCGGCATGGGGTATCCTCTGGGTGTGGGAGTCGAAGGGCGCGGATGCATGGCCCAAGTCCGCTGTCCCTTGCGTCTTAGCGTCCTTGCGAACGGATCATCTTTCTCTCTCAAGAAACCAACCAGAATGTCACTCACCCTGCGGGGCGCCCGCAGACTCGCGGCCAGAGCCCGCGACGCCCTCACCCTCTACGGCAAGTGCCCCGTGCGGCGTAGCCGACGGGCCACCTTTGGGCTATAGTATGCGAAATCAATACCGAATGCATACCATAGGAGGATGCGGCGTTGAATGCAACCGTTGCCGAGCGCGGACAGGTGACGATCCCGAAGGCGTTGCGGGAGCGGCTTGGCATCGTCCCCCATACGGTCCTGGACTTCCACGAGGAGAACGGCAAGCTCGTGGCAGAGAAGGTGGATCGTCTCGACCCGGTGGGGAAGGTTTTGGGGTGCCTGAAGCTCGGTCGGCCGGTTGACGACGTTGTGGCCGAACTGAGGGGTGAGTGATGGTCACGGCCGTCGACACCAACGTCTTGCTGGACGTCTTCACCAATGCGCCGCGCTTCGGCCTGGCTTCGGCGGAATGCCTACGCCGATGCTTGCGAGACGGCAGCGTGATCGCCTGTGACGTGGTGTGGGCCGAAATCGCCGCGGCCTTCGGCCAGCGGCAGGCGCTGGAACAGGCCATGGGCCCGTTGGGGATCGGCTTCTCGGGGCTGGGAAAAGAGGCCGCTCTGGAGGCAGGAAAGTACTGGGTGGAGTATCGGACCGGCGGCGGCCCGCGGGAACGAGTGCTGGCCGATTTCCTGGTGGCGGCCCACGCCCTTTGTCAAGCGGACCGGCTGCTGACGCGAGACCGCGGCTTCTACCGCCTGTGCTTCACGCGGCTGACCGTGCTGGATCCCTCTGCGTAAACCGAAGAACCCCCTTCACCGCCGGTTCCAGGGGATTGCGCTATCCTGCGCTGTGCAGCCTGGAGCCCGCGATGCCAAGGACCCGTAGGGGCCTGGTTCGCGGTATCCCCCGTGGCCCTGGAGCCCGCGATGCCAAGGACCCGCAGGGGCCTGGTTCGCGGTATCCCCCGTGGCGCCCAGGCGACACGGTGTCGCGACCGGCTCAGCCCGGCGGCTGCCCCCCCGGACCGCGGTCGGCCTCCAGGCGGATCGTCGTTCCGGCCGGGAGGTCAAACTCCACGGGAAACCCGACCGAGCGGCTGGCTGACCCGTCCTGAACGACGCGCATGGCCGACTGGTCTGCCACCAGCACCCGGATGCGGCCACCTTTCGGGCTCGCGATCTCGACGCGGACCGTGCGTCCAGCCCGGCGGCGGCCGCTGACGCGGAAGGCGCCCGGGACGCAGACGTCTTCAAAGTCCGCATCCGGCCAATGCGGCGATACGGCCGGGAAGATGTGGACCGTGCCAGCCCGCGTGTGGATCAGCATTTCGATCAGGGCCGTGGCAGCGGCCATGGTGCCATCGAGCTGCATGATCTCGCAGGTCTCCTTGGGGCGTTTCTGATCGGCTCGGCGGTGGTCGGAGATGCCGCCGATCTGCGGGATGTAGACCGTTGCCAGCCCCTCGTTGACGAACAGCTCGCGCCAGAGGCGCAGCAGGATCAACGGCGACTCGGTGAACCCTGTCCGGGCCTGAATGATAACGGCCCAGGGCACGCACCATTCGCTCCATTGCCCGATGCCTTTCCCGACCCAGGCGTCCAGCGTCTGGTCCACGATCTCCTGCTGCTCCGGCGTGAGCTCCCCGAGGCTGTCGAAGGGATAGATGGCGGCCAGATGCGCGTGGTGCCGGTAGGATTCTGGCAGGTCCTGGCCTTCCCACAGCCCGATGCGGCGGCCATGGTCGCCCGGCAACTGGTAGTGCGGCGGCGGGACCGGCACCAGCGTGTACAGGGGCAGGCGGCGACGAATATCGTGCCAGCACGGCTTGGGCGGAATCCGCAACACCTCCGCCGCGGCGAGCAGCGCCTCGACCAGCATGTGGACGCAGGCCAGTTGCCAGGAAGCATCGCGCCCGGCCTCCGGCTGATGGTGGTAGGAGCCGAACTCGGGCGAGGCCCCAAGCGGCAACGAAAGGTGGCCATCGCGCTCCTCCAGCATCGCCTCGTAGACACGCATGGCGCCCGTCATGAACGGCCAGGCCCGTTCCCGCAGGAAGCTCTCGTCCAAGCCGTGGCGATAATACAGCCAATAGAGCTGGGCCAGCCACCCGGCCACGGCCTGGTCCAGAGCGGCATGCGGCCGCAGGCCGCCTTGACATTGGCAGCCTTGGTCATTGACCGAATGCGTCAGCATCAACCCATCCTCGACGCCCACCAGACGCGCCGCGTTCTGGCGCATGACCCGCCGACACTCGGGCGCGTCGAGCATGTCGAAAAGCGGCAGCATGAAGCCGAGGTTGCCGGAGGTGAACGCCAGGCTGTAGATCTGCTGAATGTTGACGTTGACGGTGTAGTTGCCCTGCCAGGGCGGCATCTGGTATTCCTCGTACCAGGGCCCCTGGAGCGTTGCGGGCAGCCGGGCATGCGGGTTGGCCGCACAGGCAAACTTGTACTGGGCGTAGTGGTAGAAACGCTGAAAGAACTCCTCCGGGATAGTCAGCGTCGGCACGCCCGCCCAGTAGCGCCGCCACCACTCCCCGCACTGTTCCCGGGCCGCGGCGGCTCCGGTGGCCTCGAAACCGCGGCGGATCGTGGCCGCCGCCGTCGCGCCAGCCTCCCTCTCGGCGGCGAGCAGCACGCAGAGGAGTCTGCCGCCGTCCAGACGCATGGCCGTGGCGTAGAAACCAGGGTCCGCCGGGACGGCCTGGAACCACCCCACGCCCGCTTCGCCGTCGAAACTCCGGGGCGCCCCGAAGCCGCGGCCCGTCAGGCTTTTCCACGCCCCCTCGCCCGCCGGTCGCGCCCCGCCAACCCATTCCCAGGCTGGATGCGCCTGCACTGCCTCGACGCATCCGGCTGGGTCGTCCACGTAAAGCCGGTCTTGGGTCGGACTCACCTGCAGCCAGAGGCTCTTTTCCGTGCCGTCGCCGGCGCGGAGCATGACCTCGAGCCTGGCATCCTCGAAATGGAGACGCCCCAGCCACGGGCGCATCCCGGGCACCAGGCGGAGGTCGAAGCGGCCACCCGGCAGCATGCCAGTCGGAAAGGGCGGGGCCGTAATGTGCCGTTGGATGGCCGCCTTGAGGATCGCGGGATTGGCGGGGTCGTTCTGGGCAATCAGATCACGATAGCCGATCCCCTCGGGATACACGACGCCGTTGCGGTGGTCCCAGTGATCGTTGCGCGAGACCGTGATGCGCAGGTCCTCCGCACCCCAGACCAGCGCGCCGAACGCGCCGTTACCGAGGGCCACCCCGCAGTGCGGGCGCGGCAACGGGAAGCGGAACTCGAGAGGCGGCGGAATAGTCATCAGTGTCTCCGGTTCCTGGTGATCAGACGCCAAACATAGCGCGAACCCAGGCGCGCGACTGGCGCTCCCGCTCGAGGGGCGGCAAGTCGGTAGGGGTTCCCTTTTCAACCGCCTGCTCCATGATCAGCGGACCCGCGAAGCGCAGCTCACGCAACCTCGCCACGAGGGGCTGATAGTCGATGTCGCCGTCGCCCAGAGCCTGAGTCCAGACGCCGCCGCGCGACTGGCGCAGGTGCAGGGAGGCAATCCGTGAGCCGTAGAGCTGCACGATGTCGTACAGCGCCACCTGGCTGTTGCCCGCCCCGCGGTAGATCCAGTGCGCGTCGAGGCAGAGCCCGACCTGCGCTGGATCGGTGCCCAGCATCATGTGGTGGAACTCGCGGGCGCTGGCGCGCATCTCCGGGGAGTGGTTGTGATACGCCAGGCGCAGCCCCAGCGTGCGGAGTTCGCGGCCGAGCGTATCCAGCGCCTTCGCCTGCAGCCGAAGCTGGGCGTCGGTCTTCAGACCTCAGGAAGACGCGCAAGTTGAACGCCGGTCGCCGGGCGGGTCCCGACCGTTCCGCCAGGGGGGCGACGAAGTGAGCAGACGGCTTATGGTTTCGAAGCATCATCAACGAGACCAGGAGGCCGTCTGCTCAGGCCGACCGTACAGCCTGCGTTGTTCTGGGGCAACCCGCACAG
>CAIZKT010000724.1:0-7024 GCA_903933565.1 uncultured Victivallales bacterium
CTGGCCTCAGGCGCGGCGGTGGAGCCCACCGCATCTCCACCGGGCATTGTGGAGAGGCGCCTGGCCTCAGGCGCGGCGGTGGAGCCCACCGCATCTCCACCATACCGCGGCGGTGGAGGCCCACCGCATCTCCATCGGACTTCTGGAGAGGCGCCTGGCCTCAGGCGCGAGCGGTGGAGGCCCACCGCATCTCCACCAAACGGCGGTGGAGGCCCACCGCATCTCCACCATACCGCGGCGGTGGAGCCCACCGCATCTCCACCAAACGGCGGTGGAGCCCGTCGCATCTCCACCACGGTCAACGGCAGTTCGGGCAGCCGCCCTCGCGATGCGGCCAACTCACGACCAGGCCACGACCGAACAGAGGCGTCGCGTCGTAATCAAGAGTCGCGACCTCGAGAACCCCCGCCAGTTCGCCCGCCGCGAAAATGGAGACCTCCCCGGCGTGAAACTCGCGAGCCCCCGCAACCGGCGCCGTCACGGGCATCAGAATCGGCGTGCTGAAACGACACGACCCTATGGCGCCGTCGAAACGGAAACCGACACAACGGCCACCGACTCGGCGCCGCAAGAGACTGAGCCGCTGCAACGCCGCCGCCGAGACCACCATCGCGGCCTCCTCCTCGATCCAAGACCCCGGCACGGGCAGGCGCGCAAGGAGCCTGCACACCTGCCCCGCCACGGTCTTCGCGGGCCCATCAGACTTCCTGGAAGTCATCCTTGGAAGCGCCGCATTCCGGGCAGACCCAGTCGTCGGGGACGTCCTCAAAGTCGGTCCCCGGGTCGACGTCGTTGTCAGGATCGCCCTTCTTCGGGTCGTAGACGTAGCCGCAGAGAGTGCATTCGTACTTCTTCATTCGGTCTTTCTCCTGCGTGGCAACCGTATGCTTGGGGACACCGGCACGTGAAGAGATCAGCTCAGATCGCCGTCGTCACGGCCTTCAACACCGCCTCGTAGTCGGGTTCCTGGGTGATTTCCTTGACTACCTGGGCATAACGTAGCACACCATCGGCGCCGATGATGAACACGGCGCGCGCCAGCAGGCGCAGTTCCTGGATGAGGACCCCGTAGGCGACGCCCACTGCGGTTTCTTTGTAGTCCGAAAGCGCGACCACGCGAGCGACTCCGGCAGCGCCGCACCAGCGGGTCTGGGCAAAGGGCAGGTCAACACTGACCACCACCACGGCCACCTTGTCCCCGAGGGCGGTGGCTTCACGATTGAAGCGCCGCGTCTCGGTATCACACACGGGGGTATCCAGCGAGGGAACCGTCACCAGGATGACCGTCTTCCCTTTGTAGTCGGAGAGCCGCACCGATTTCATGCCCCCGTCAACCAACGCGGCGTCTGGCGCCGGTTTGCCCACGGCAGGCGTTTCGCCCACCAGGGTCAAGGGGTTGCCGAGAAAGGTCACCGCAGCGGGTCTGGTCTTCATCGTCTCGTCTCCTTCTTGGTTTCAAGCGTAAATTTGTCGGCCCGATCCCAGCGCGCCGACGTTGCTTTGCGACACGCTGGCGGACCTCGGGGTTGCGTCGGTCGGCATATTTCGCGGCCGCCAGCCGCCGCAGAAAGGGCTCCGGCCCCGCCTGCCGGGCCAAGCTGGTGCCTCAAACCCGCGTCCACAAGCGCATGGGACTTTGAGAGCCGCCATACCCGTGCCGCCTGTGGCCAGGCGCGAGCCAGCGTGTACAGTGTAATCACATGGCTAAACAACGCGCAGACCAGCTTTTGGTGGACCGTGGGCTCAGCACCAGCCGCGCCGAGGCCCAGCGCCTTATCATGGCCGGACGCATCCTCCTGGGAGCGGACGCGCCGGTGCGCAAACCCGGTCAGATGGTCGACGCCGACTGCGAGTTGCGGGTCAGCGCGGGTGATGACTACGCCAGCCGCGGCGCCTACAAGCTGCTCGCCGCGCTCGACGCCTTCAGGCCGGAACTGGCAGACTGCGTGGGGTTGGACGTGGGGGCCTCCACCGGCGGCTTCACCGATCTGCTGCTCCGGCACGGCGCCCGCCGAGTCTACGCTGTGGACGTGGGCTACGGCCAGCTCCATTACCGTCTGCGGCAGGACCCCCGCGTCGTGTGTCTGGAAAAGGTCAACGCCCGCGAGCTTCCCGCCACCCTTATCCCCGAGCCCATCGACGTGCTGACGGCCGATGTCTCCTTCATCTCGCTCACCAAGATTTTGCCCGCGTGCAAGCCGCTCCTGCGCCCGGGCGGGTGGGTGTTCGTGCTGGTCAAACCGCAATTCGAGGCAGAACGCAGCGAGGTCAGCAGGGGTGGCGTGGTGCGCGCCGAGGCAGTGCGGCAGCGTTGTGTCGAGAAGATCGCGACCTTTGGCGTCACCGAGTTGGGCTGGCAGCGCGTCGGCGTCGTCCCCTCCCCAATCACCGGCCCCAAGGGCAACCAGGAATACATGGTTGCCTTCCGCGCCTGACGTCCTGGCTCACCGATCCCGCGGCGGGGGCCGATGCAATGGCTGGGACGGCACCGACGGGACAAGGCGGCTTGTGCCGCGCGTTAGGGCGCTTACGTTGGGCGCTGAACCTGAACCCTGACAAGAAGGTCCTTCCCCATGGCGGATGAATCCCTGATCGCCGTGTTCGTCGATTTCGAGAACCTGGCCATCGGCGTTGGCGACATGAAGCCGAAGCAGAACGAGTTCAAGATCGAGTTGGTGCTCAAGCGCCTGCTCGAAAAGGGCCGCATCGTCTTCAAGCGGGCCTACTGCGACTGGAGCGGCTACCAGCACGCCGTGCGCGAGTTCCATGGAAAAGGCATCGAACTGGTCGACATCCCCCGCAGCCGGGCCAGCGGCAAGAACAGCGCCGACATCCACATGGTGGTTGACGCCATGGACTTGTGCTACTCCAAGACGCACATTGACAGCTTTGCCCTGCTCTCCGGCGACAGCGATTTCTCACCGCTGGTCTCGAAACTCAAAGAGAACCGCAAGCGCGTCATCGGCTGCGGCATTCGCAACTCCACCTCCGACTTGCTGATCGCCGGCTGCGACGAGTTCATCTTCTACGACGATCTGGCCGCTGCCGCCCACAAGTCCGAGACGACGCGCCGTCCGGGACGCCGCGCCGAGGACAAGAACGAGAAGGTGGTCGACCAACTGGTGGACATCGTGCAGTCGCTGGTGGCTGACTATGACCCGCTCTGGGGCTCGATCGTCAAGCAGGCAATGCGCCGCGTCAGCCCCGGTTTCAATGAGGCCCACTACGGCTACAACAGTTTCCTGGCCCTGCTCAAGGACGCCGAATCCCGGGGCTTGATCGAAGTCGAGTATGACGAGTCCCGCGGCAACTGCAAGATTCGGCTGAAAGACGCGGCTCGGGGCTGAACGCCGCCTCGACCAGACACCCGCTAGAGGCTGCCCCCGTGAGAGCTCAGCCAGATACCGAGAACCCTGCCCCGAAGGGGGCCTGGTAGCGCGGGCCCCACGCCCCCGTTAGCCTCGACGCGAGAGGCGGTACGCCGGTGGAGCCGTCTCCCGTGCTGGGTCTTCAGCCGCCACTACCCGTGCTTTACTCCAGGTAGGGCTTCAACTGGATGAAGTTGAGGACGAGCTCCTCGCCGGGACTGGCCTTGGCGTCGCTGAAGGCGATGACCTGGGTAGTGGAGGTGGCGCGAAAGATGATGCGGTTGAGGTTGATCTTGGCGACATTGCTATTGTGTTGGTAGCGCCCGGTGTTGCGCTTGTCGACATGCACGAAGCTCTTGTCTGCGAGGATCTCCGCGCCCTCGAGCTCCGCCGCGATGCCGTACTGGCGCGGGTTGTAGATCTTTCCCGCGATGTCTTTGCGGTCGGCGGTGACGAACTGGAGGCAGTAGGCTTTGCCGACCTCCAGGCCTGCGGCCGTCTGGCTGATGCGGTTGGGCTTCTCGGCGTTCCGGGTCAGCACACAGACCGTGTCGCCCGCCTTGCCACCGCCCCAGCGGCCTTGGCTGTTCTTGCCATAGTCGGCGATGGTGTCGACGCGAATCGCGCCTTCAGCCGCCGGGGCCGCGGTCCAGCCCTGCATGCCATCGGCAAAGTCGCCGTTCGTCAGGAAGCCGGGGATGTACTTGAAACCGTAGCGGCTGGACAGCATGTCCCGGTTGCCCTCGACCGCATAGTGGCGCATGAGCTTGAAGGACCAGCGGGCCAGCTCTTCGTCGCCGTAGTACGTGCCCCAGTAGCCCGTGGTGGCCAGATCCCGGAACTCCGGGCGGTTGGCGACCAGGTTGACCTGCATGTCCAGGAAATACTTGAAGTCCACCGCCGGATTGTGCTCCAGCGAGATGATCGGAATCTGGTTGAAGTTGCCGAAGATCATACCGGTGCCAGCGGCGGCGTTGGGCAAGAAGGCGTTGAAGCGGCGCATGGTCTCGCCGATCATATCGTCGAGATAGGCCGCCGCAGCCCTCTCGTCGGCCTGCGGATGGCAATAGGCTTCGAACAACAAGCGCCCCCGGCCCTTGGAGGCATTGAGGGCGGCGGACATGAAGTCGGTGTGCAGGGCGGCGATGCTGGGTTTGCCGACGATCCAGGTGTAGACCAGGCGGTTCTCGGGATTGCGCAGCCGCCACAGGGCTTTGCTGTAGTTATCGATGGTAGCGCGCCCGAAGAACAGCTCGTCGCTGGTGAAGCCATCGTACTGCGGCTGGGTCATGCCAACGTGCTTCTCCATGCGTTCCTGCACATTGACCGGATCGTCCACCGGGGCGACGTTGAAGTTGGCCAGCCACCTGAGGCCGAGCGCCTTGGCCTCGGGAAGGGCCTCGCCGGGCAGGGTGCCGCCGTTCAGGGTGGTGACGGCGTAAAGGATGTGCTGCTTCATGAACTCCCAGTCGTAGCTGCCATTCTCCTGGACGTAGGAGTTGGCGCAGGGTGGGTAGTCGAAGATCTCGGGGATGGAGCGTACCAGCAGGCGCGCCTCGGCGCGGTTGCCGCTGACCGTGATGCGGTGCTCGCCCATGGCCAGTTCGCGGAATGCTTCCAGGCGCGCGGTGGTGGCCGTGATCACGGTATCGGCATCATCAATCTTGACGGTCAGATCAGGGGTCGGCGCGGCGGCAGTGGTAAAGGCCACGAAGACCCAGCCCACGCGGGGATTGACGAAGGTGAACGCCTGCGGCGCCGGGTCGTTCTTGACCGGCTGGTTGAGGACTTCGGCGACCAGGTTGTTCAGCGGCTTGATGGTGCTGCGGTCGATGGCAGGGAGGTCGATGATGCTGATGGGGTAGGCGACGTCGACGACCGCCTGGCGCGTTTGCCGCTGGCGCAGGATCGCTTCCAGCGTGTAGTCGCCGCAGGGAAGCCCAGCCAGCCCCACGGTAATCTTGCCCTCCTTGAGCGGGAGGGTCTGCTGGGGGAGACGATTTCCGCCGACGGTGACGAGGCATTCATAGGCTTCCTGCTTCTCGGGCAGAAGGCCATAGAACTTGAGGGTCAGTGCCGGGTTGGCGCGGGGAATCTTGTTCAGCAACGGGTCGCAGGGAACCAGCCTGGGGGAAGCGACCAGGGACACCTGAGACGAGGAACCCTTGCGGGCCCCTTCGCTGATGGCCTCCAGCTTCAGGTCGGCAAAGTGGAGTTCGCCGGTCATATCGACGGCGAACATGGCCAGGCCGTATTCCTTGTCGCCGGAGGGAAACAGGGTGAAGGTCTTCTCCATGAAGGTCCATTCGGAATCAGCCGGGAGGTCTTTGAAGCCGACATCGTTGATCCAGCCGTTGTTGTGGACCACCAAGCCAGCATGGCGGCTCTTGAGACCCTTGGTCTTGATATAGGCGCTGAGCTTATAGGTTTCGCCCGCCACCAAGGTCATGCCTTGTTGACGCGCGTTCGCCTCGCCGGGCGTGGTGCCCTCGCTGTGGAGGACGATGGACGCTTTCTTGCCCTCGGGGCCGCCGACGCGTTGGTAGGACACATTCCGGCTGGAGGACGGGCTCCAGAATTCGGGGAAGGCGACCTGTTCGGCGTCGAAACTGCCGTTGATCAAGAGGTTCTCACCCTCGGCCACCGCTGCCCGCACGCAGGGTGTCAGGATGGCGACACAGAACAGCGCCAGGAACCGTTTCATCTTCCGCTCTCCTTCGTCCTCAATCGCTAAGATAGGACCAGTGCCGATACTTCGTGCTGCCTTGGGTGCCGACATGGCCGTCGGCCCAAAGAATGTTGTACTTGGCGTTGTGACGGGACCAGGCGCGAGTGCCGGTGGTGTCAGTCGGAGAGTTCAGGACATCCTCGCTGGGGTTGAAGTTGCTCGCCACCGCAGGGCTGTAGGGACCGGCGTAGAGGTCGTTATCTTCGATGAATACCAGTGTGCCGCTGACGTCCTCGATCTTCGCTTGGGCCAGACCGCTGTCGAAATTCGGGGTGATACCGGCAAATCGGCTCTGATTGTAGCCGTACATGCACACGATGTTCCAGTCGAAGGCCTGGCCTGTCGTCCCGGAGGGGCAACCCCAGACCCTCGTGTCCTTCAAGTAGGGGTATAGCAGTTCGGGCGTGTGCCAATATCCAGCCGACTCACCGGCCGTGACCAGGTACAGCGGTGGCAGGCGCTCGCCAACCTGATCGTCGATATACATCAACCAGGCCAGGCCAATCTGCTTGAGGTTGCTCTGACAACTCGCCTGCCGCGCCTTCTCGCGCGCCTGGGCCAACGCTGGCAACAGCATCGCCGCCAGGATGGCAATGATCGCAATCACCACCAGGAGTTCGATCAGCGTAAACCGTCTTCTCATCTTCTTGCCCTTCCTTGTCGGAGTCCGCTGATCATACCCCCGCACCTGTCTACGATGCCACCGCGCCGACGGCAGCACCCCGAAATGACAGGCTCGGTAACCTACCGCCATCCGCAGGCGACGCAACATCGTAGGCCGACAGGGCTGTCTTAAGATATCGGACACCCTTGCCGTCGAGTCGCGTGCCGTGACCGCTTCGTGGGGCATTCCGGTTCGGCCGGAACGTGCCTACCCGCATGGAGGGCGGCCCTGCGTGGCCGCCGCGGCGCTCGCACAGGAGCGCCC
>CAIZKT010000725.1:0-2237 GCA_903933565.1 uncultured Victivallales bacterium
GCTAACCCGCCGCGGCGGGCCCTGAACCCTGAACCCTGAACCCTGAACCCTGAACCCTGAACCCTGAACCCTGAACCCTCTTCTTCCTTCCCGCCCCCTCTACGTCTCGAAATACGTGTACCCCCGCAGCCCGGCGCCGTAGGCGTCGATGATGTCGCGGCGTTCGGCCGGGGAGATGCGCTGGCCACGTACGGCGTTCTCGGCCAGTTCGCGGAAGCGCTCCATCAGCTCCTTCGGTTCGTACTCCACATAGCTGAGCACATCGGCCACGGTGTCGCCATGCAGCTCTTCGCCGAGCTCAAAGCGCCCCTGCTCATCCACGTTGATGTTGACGATATTGGTGTCGCCAAAGAGGTTGTGCAGATCGCCCAGCGTCTCCTGGTAGGCGCCGACCAGGAAGGCCCCCAGGATGTATTCCGCGCCGGGGGTGATCTCATGCACGGGGAGCGCTTCCTTGACGTCGTGCAGGTCAATGAAGCGATCGATCTTGCCATCGCAGTCGCAGGTGATATCCGCGATGGTGGCGATGCGCGAGGGGCGCTCGTTAAGACGGTGGATTGGCATCACGGGGAAGAGCTGGCCAATGGCCCAGGAGTCGGGGAGCGACTGGAAGACGCTGAAGTTGCCGTAGTAGGTGTCGGAGAGCGTGGTCTCAAGTTTCTGCAACTCCTCGGGGACGTAGCGCAGTGACTGTGCTTCGCGGGCGATGCGGGCCACGACGCGCCAGAAGAGCTGTTCGCCCACGGCGCGCTGGCGCAGCGTGACGGTGCCAGCCAGAAAGGCGTTGCGCAGTTCGGTGCGATAGTGCATGACGTCGTGATAGCACTCCTGCAGATTCTTGGAGGTGAGCTGGTCATCCACCTCCTTGAGGTTGCGCACCTGGGACGGCGTGGAGGGGTCTAACTGGGCCGGGATCTGGTGCGACTCATAGCGCGCGGCGTCCAGCACGTTGAAGAGCAGCACCGAGTGGTAGGCGATCAGGGCGCGGCCGGATTCGCTGATGATGATGGGGTGGCGGATGCCGGCGGGGTCGGTGGCGGCCATCACGCCTTCGATAATGTCCGAGCAGTATTCGTTGAGGTCGTAGTTGCTGCTGCTGGGGAAGTTGGTGTGCGAGCCGTCGTAGTCCACGGCTAGGCCGCCGCCGATGTCGAGGATCCCCATGGGGGCACCTTCCTGTACGAGGTCGGCATAGAAGCGGCTGGCCTCGGCAATGGCCTGGCGGATGTGGTCGATGTTGGGGACCTGCGAGCCGAGGTGGTAGTGGAGCATCTGGAAGCAGTCAAGCATCTCGGCTTCGCGCAGGGCATCCACGACGTCAATGATCTGGGCGGGGGTCAGGCCGAAGACGCTACGGTCGCCGCCGGACTCGGTCCAGCGGCCGCCCACGCGCGAGGAGAGCTTGACGCGCACGCCCAGGCGCGGGCGCACGCCTAGGGCGCGGGCGACCTTAAGGACCAGGGCCAGTTCGCCCGGCATCTCCAGCACGATGATGGTTTGCACCCCCATTTTGAGGGCATAGCAGGCCAGGCGGATGAACTCCTCGTCCTTATAGCCATTGCAAACGAGGTAGGCCTCGGGGTCATGCAGGTAGGCGAGGGCGGCGATCAGTTCGGCCTTGCTGCCGGCTTCCATGCCGTGGTGCCATTTGCGGCCGCAGCGGGCGATCTCTTCGACGACCTGTTGCTGCTGGTTGACCTTGATCGGGTAGACGCCGCGGTAGACACCTTGGTATCCGAGCTTGCTCATGGCGCCGTTAAAAGAGCTATTGATCAGGCGCATGCGGTCGCCGAGGATGCCGCCGAAGCGCAGCACGAGCGGGAGCATCAGGCCGCGGTCGCGCAAGCCGGCCACTAGGTCGGTCAGTTTGACGGGGACGGTCTCACCTGTGGTGGCGCCCGGCAGGCGGACCTGCACATTGCCATCGGCGGCGATATCGAAATAGCCTGCGCCCCAGGTACGGATACCATAGAGCTCTACGGCGTTTTCAACGGTCCACTGATCTAGCGTATCCACTTTCATATGCGTTCCTTTTATCGGGTGGGCGGCGGTACAGGTTGCCAGAGTGGCGGCCAAACCGCAAGCGCGGGGGTGGGACCCCAAACTGCGAGAGTTCAGCGCGAGGGTCGAAGGACTGCCTCATTTGAGGCGGATAAACCACGTCGAATGCACGAACTGACCCGAAAGAAGGCGCATCGATCGACAATCGGAGGCCCGAGAAGTCCGGCAAGGCTCTA
>CAIZKT010000726.1:0-6951 GCA_903933565.1 uncultured Victivallales bacterium
CGCGACCGCGACCGCGATCCCGGGCTGCAGCCAATAGACATTACCGACGCTGTATGGCGAGCTGTAGGCGCGACCGTAGAAGTAGAGCCCGTCACCGTTGGTCGCCACGACGTAGGCGATGGCGCTCCCCTGGCAGGAGAGCGCCAACTGCTGCGTCAGCAGCGCCGTCCGCACCTCGGCAACCGTGCTGTCCAGGCCGGTCGCGATGGCCGCGGCGGGGAGGTACTTGATGCCCGCCGTGGCGACCTGGATCCGCAGCCTCGAGGTCAGGTTGGCCAGCGCTTTTGAGCCTATGGCAGAGGGCTCGGCGGCCTTCGTGCTGATCTCGGCGGCTGCAGTTTGCTCCAGCTCGCTCTCGCGGGCGGCGCCGCGGGCCGTCTTGAGCGGGTCAACCGGATGCGGCCAGGCGCCCAGCAGCAGCTCATCGGCGGGGCGCTGCCCGGCGGCGGGTAGCGGCTCGGCGCTGGCGCCGGCGGGGCCATCCAGGCTGGCCACCGAGACCCCGCCAACCGCGACTGGCAGTCGCACGTCAAATGGGCCATAGCGCCGGGCGCTGCCATCGGCCTGCAACTCCTCGACCAGGTAGCGACAGCTCGTTCCCGGGGCCGCCTCCACCTCGAGGGCGCGGTAGACTCCGCCCTGGGCTTCACCCACGGCGGACAACTCTTCCGTAGTGACGCGCGTGAGCGTCGCCGCCCCAGCGTCTTCGCGGTAGAGGTTGAAGGCGAGCGAGCCGACTTCGGAGACCGTCTCCCACTGGATGACGAGGCCGGTGGGCTCGCGCAGGGCGCAGAACCTCCCGATCACCGCCACCGTCGGCGACGCGGTCACCGTATGGGTCAGGGTGTTGCTGGTGCTCGCCGCGTAGTCGGCATCGCCCGAGTACTCGGCGGTGAGGCTGTGGCTGCCGACGGTCAGGCTGCTCGTGATGAAGGTGGCGACGCCGGCGCCCACCGTCCCGGTGCCGAGGATGGCGACCCCGTCCCTGAACATGACCGAGCCCGTGGCTGCGCTCTCCGAGAGCGTGGCGGTGAAGGTCACGCTCGCCCCGGCGACGGAGGTACTCGCCGGGGAGGTCAGGGCCAGCGTGGCCGCCAATTTCACCTCCTGGGTCAGGGTGCTGCTGGTGCTGGCGACGTAGTTGACAGCGCCCGAGTACTCGGCGGTGAGGTTGTGGCTGCCCAGGCTCAGGGCGCTGGTGGCGAAGGTGGCGACGCCGGCGCTCAGCGTCCCGCTGCCGAGGGTGGTGCCCCCGTCCTTGAAGGTCACCGTGCCCGTGGCCGCGGCGGGCGAAACCGTGGCGGTGAAGGTGACACTCACCCCGAGGGGCGAGGGATTGCGCGAGGAGGCCAGGGCCGTCGTCGTCGCCTGGTTCACCGTCTGGGTCAGGGTGCTGCTGGTGCTGGCGGCGTAGTTGTCATCGCCGGAGTAGGTCGCGGTCAGGCTATGGCTGCCGCCGCTGAGGGCGCTGGTTGCGAAGGTCGCGACGCCGCCGGTCACCGTTCCCGTGCCGAGGGTGGTGCCCCCGTCCTTGAAGGTGACCGTACCGGTGGCTGCGGCGGGTGCCACGGTGGCGGTGAAGGTGACGCTGGCGCCGACCAGCGCGGGATTCAGACTTGACGCCAGCGCCGTGGTGGTCGCCACCTTCGGGTCGTTGAACATCGCAAAGTCGCCGAAGGCGGTGAGACCCGTCCGGGTCACGGTCGTGGCGTCGAAGGCGCTGCGGTCCCAGTCCCAGGCCGAGCTCCGGTAGCGGCAGACCTGCGGGTCGGTCAGGTCGGCAGCGTGCGGCAGGATGACGGTGGCGGTGAAGTCGCTGCCCGTCGGTGTGACGGTCCAGTAGATGGCGGTCGTACTGCCGCCGGGCGCCTGCGGGTGGTTGGCGTCGTGGCGGTCCACCCGGATGGCGCTGAGCGGGGCGGCGCCGGTGCGGCTGGTCACGTTGATCGTCAGCCCGGCGCCGGAGTTGCCGGCCAGGCCGAAGAACTGCTCGCCGACGTCGGCCACGGGCTGCGTCTTGCGGAGCACACCCGCATTGCTCAGGGTGCCGGAGACATAGGCGTTGTCGGCCGTCTCCGTCTCGATCAGGGTGGTGCCGACCGACACGGTCAGATTGGCAAAGGTAGTCAGGGAGGCCAGAGTCAGGTTCTGCTCGACTCCGCCATCGAAGGTGATGCCGTGGTCGGCGGTGGTCAGGGTGCCGGCGCCCTGGATCACCAGGTTGCCGCTGACGGTGATGTCGCTGGTCAACTCCAGGGTGCCATCGGTGGCGATGAGGATGTCGGCGTAATCGCTGGCGCTGACGAGCTTGCCCTCGCTGATGGTCAACTGCTCGGTCACCGTCAGTTTACTGGTAGCGGTCACCGTGGCCGACGCCAGCCCCATATTCAGCGTGAGATTGTAGAAAACGAGCGCACCGGGCCCGGTGGCGGACAGGGTCTGGGCGCCGCTGCCGACCAGGACGACGGTGCCGGTGCCGGGGTCGAGGGTACCGTTGTTGGTAAAATCACCGTTCAGCGTGAGGGTTCCGGTGCCGAGGTCGAGGGTGCCGGTGTTGGTAAAGTCACCGTTCAGCGTGAGGGTGTTGGTGCCGAGCACGAGCGTGCCCAAGATCGTCAGGTTTCTGATCGCGGGCGAGTCAGCGCTCAACGTCACCACGATGTCGTCGGAAATGACCACATCCTGGCCGGTGACGGGCAGCGGCCCGCCCCAGGTCGCCGTGTCGTTCCACGGGCCGTCGTGCATCGGCACGCGGGTGACCGGGGTGACGGTCACGCTGACGCTGCCGGTGACGGTGGTGTAGGTGTCCGCGTCGGTGGGTGTGAAGGTCACCGCTTGCGCCGCCGCGCCGACCCAAGGCGCGGTAGTGGGCGTGGTGAAGGCAAAGCTGCCAGCCACGGCGGCCGAGCCGCCGCTGAGGGTGGAACTGGCCAGCGTCTGGCCGACCGGGATGCTGCTGGCGCTGGGCCAGGTGGTCACGCTCGGGGTGGCCTTGTAGACGGTCAGGGTGCCGGCGACCAGCGTCAGGGTGTAGTCCGGATCGCTACCGCCCGCAAGGGTGATTGGGTACGTCCCCACCGGGCTGGCCGGAGTCGCGGCGCAGGCAGCGGTCGGCGGCACCTCGGGTGCGGTGTCGCCGTTCTTCAGCCCGCTGTAGGTGATGGTCAGCGCCGGGTTCGCCTCGCCGTAAGCACGGGTTTTGTCCGCCGCCCGGCAGGTGAGCGGGGTCAGGGCGACGGTATAACTCCAGTTCAGCGTGTTCAGGCCCGCCCCGTCGAGGTCCGCGATGTCCCCGGCATCGGGCGCCAGGGACAGCGACAAGGAACCGTTGATGAGACCGCTGACCGGGAAGCGCCAGGTATTGCCGCCGCGGTCCGTAGGAGTCCCGACACTCGCCGCGGCTGCGGCCGAACCCGAGAGCGCCAGGTCGGTGGGGTCGACGCCGGTCACGGCTTCGGAGAAGGTGAGGTCGAGCGCGGCGGATGACCCGTCGAGGGTCGCCTCCGGCGCCGGGAGGCGGACGGTGACCTGTGGGCGCAGGTTGCCTTTGCCCTGGATGGCGAAGGTGTACGTGCCCTCGTCGTCCGGATCGTCGCTGGTGATGGTGAGCATAGCCGTTCGTGTGCCTGCGGCCGTGGGGTCAAAGGTCACGGTGAAGGGGGTTGATCCGCCCGTCGCAACCAGGCTCGGCAGGACGATGGGGGAGAGGGCGAAGTCGGCAGCGCCAGTGCCGGTCAGAGCGATGGCGGTCACGGTCAACGGCAGGGTGCCCGCATTCCCGATCGTGAATGTCTGCGGTGCCGTGCCGCTGTCAACCAGAACCGCGCCGAAATCCGTGCCGTCGCTGGCGCCGGGAGTCACATCGCCGTCGGCCACCTCGTGCCCATCGCCCTGGACGTTGATGTCCGGTGGTGTGTCATCGTCGGTCGTCGTGACACTCACCGTCTGGTCGACGACCGCGTCAAAGGCGTTATCCGAGTTGGCGTCGTCCACGGCCAGGGTGACCAGCGTAACCTGATCACCGTCGTCGAGCGCGTCGTCCACGCCGGTAACCGTGACCGTCTGCGCCGTGTTCCATTTGTCCGGCGTAAAGGTGAGCGTGGCGGGGCTGACCGTGACCTCGCCCAGATCTGGGCTGCTGACCGCGATGACCACGTTCGTGACCGGCGCCGTCCTCAGCACGACCGTGAACGTGTCGGTGGTGCCAGACTCCGACACCAGCGACGCGCCCGCGCTCTCGACCACGCCAAAATTGACGCCAACATCCACGTCGACCCGATAGATATCGTTGTTAGAGGTCCAGTAGGGGGCCCCGTCCGCGGTCTGCTTCTCGACGAAGGTGAGGGTCAGCGCGCTGGGGGCATACTCGAGGTCTTCGCTGAAATCGTAGACCTGGAACACCAGGACCTCGTCGTCCGAGGCACCGTCCACAGCCGGCGTTACCAGATCGTCGTGGTAGACCGTCACGGTATACTGCCCCGCCGTGTCGATCTGGACACTGCCACAGCGTACCCCCGAGGCAGAGGTCACGGCGATCTCGTCGTAGAGTTGCGCTGGTTGGCCGCAGATCATCACCCTGGTGCCATAGACGAAAATCGCCTCTGCCGAAGGGCTGGCCAGCGCGAAGTGCGGCCTGGGGACGACCGTCACCGTGACGGCAGCGGAGACGCTATGAAGGCCGTCATCCGCCTGCAGGGTGAGTTCGTAGGACGGCGTCACCCGGGCTGCGAGACTCGAACTGTTCGCGACGCTGATCTGCCCCGTATCGGCATTCAGAGCGAAAACGCCCGCCGCATTGCCGGCGAGGATCTGGTAGTGAATGCAGTCGCCGTCCGCATCGGTGGCAACGACGGGGGCGCCGACGAGGGTGGCAGCCGTGGCCGTCTCACTCAGCGAGCGGGTGGTGTTGTGTAGCACGGGCGGGTGGTCGTTGGGGCTGGCGCTGAGGTCGACCCGGTAGGCGTCCCAACTTGTGGTCCAGTAGGGCTGGCCGGCTGGGGTCTGCTTCTCGACCAACAGGGTCCGGACCTCTGTCTGGAGATACTCGCGGTTGGCACTGGCGTCCCAGACCCGGAAGCAGAGCGTCTCGTCCTGGATCGCTCCATCCAGCGTCGGCGTCAAGGGGTCGTCAAGATACACGGCAGCGCCCGGGTAGCGGCCCGCCTGTTCGACGCGGACAGCACCACACAACACGCCCGAGGCCGAATAGACCGCCACCTCGTCGCCGGGCTGAGCCGGAGCGCCGTTGACGGTAAAGGTCTCGCCGTACAGAAAGATCATCTCGGGGGAAGCGTGAGAACCGGTGAAATGGGTGGGCGTCGCGGCGCAAACGGACAGCAGGCCCAGGCAGGCAAGTGCCAGCGGCAAACCAAGGTGTTTATGTGATGGCCGCTGTGGCATAGCGCCTGTCATGTCTCCGCCGTGTCCCGGCACTGTCAGTCCCCGCCGCTGTGGCTCCAGTAGGCCATACCGCGCGTCACCACCGTACCGGGAGCTGGGGGCCGGTAACGCTGGCGGGTGGCATCCCACAGCCAGACGCTGGCGGAAGGACCGGTCTGCGCCTCGAGGTCGGCGCTGGGCGTGTCGGTGAGGGGACCCGTCAAGTTCCAGCCGGGCCGCAGGACTGCGGGGCTGCTCAGGATGCCGAATAGAGGCCGGGTGGTGACCGGGGCAGCGCGCGGCGAGTAGAACCAGATTCCTTCCCCGCCGCCGAGGGCACCACGGACCGCGGCGTAGTGTCTTGCCTGAGCATCCCAGCGCCAGATACTGCCGGCAAAAACGCAGGTGCCCGCGGAGTCGACCAGCAGTTCCGTGAGCGCCTGATCGGCAGGGGTGTCAAAGGGCAGCGAGACCAGATTCCAGCCCGGTGAGAGGGCGAGGGAGATCGTTGTCATCCCCGCCGCGGCGCTGGCGTCGACGCGATATACGTCGTTGCTGGAGGTCCAGTAGGGTTGCCCCTGGGCGTTTGGCTTCTCCACGAAGGTGAGAGCGATCTGAGTTGTGCCGCCGTACTCACGGCTGAGGCTGGCATCCCAGACCCGGAAGTACAAGGGTTCGCCAGCCCGCGCCCCGTCCTTCACGTCGAGCGTCATGGGATCATCTTTGTAGACGGAAAGAGCGGGGTAGCTGCCTGCCGTGGTCACTTGTGTAGCACCGCAGAGCACGCCGTCGCCCGTGAAGACCGCTACCTCGTCGCCGGGGCTGGCGTCGTGTCCCCCGATCTGCAGGTGAGTTCCATAGACGAAGAGGTATTCGGACGACGGGTGAATCCCCACGAAGTGCTGGAGCGCCCGCTCCGCGCCTGCCAGCGCCGCGCACAGGGAAAGCGCCATGGCGAGCAGGGCTCGGCAGGCATGACTCTGGAGTCTGCCCATGGACCTCAAACCTCCAACCGCTGCGCTCGTCAGGGGCGCAGTCCGGGCGTTTCTGAGGGACACCAGCACGCCCAGCGCCAGGCCCCGCCAAGGGCCAGCCCCGCTGCGCTCCTGCCGCGGGTAAGGCGGCAACTCAGGCAGGTTGGTCACCGTGGGTCCGCCTGCGGACGGACGACCAGGTCGACCTGCACCAGGTCGAACGTCCAGGTCCAGGTGAGTGGATGAGGAGCGACCCGCTGGCCGTCGGGAGCGGCGCTGACGACCTGCTCGGCGGGGAGTTCGCTCTGCGTCCCGACGTCCCAGACACGGAAGCGCAATTCCTCGCCAGGCTCGGCGCCGTCGCGTTGCGGTGTGCCGACGTCGTCGCGGTACACCGCAATGGCCGGGAAAAGCCCCGCCGTCTCGACACAGCCGGTGCCACAAAGCACGCCCGCTGCCGAGAACACGGCCACCTCAGCGCCCGGTTGCGCGGGCTGAGAGTCGATGCGGTGCGTGCCATAGACGTACTGATTGTCCGCCGTCCGGCTTGGGGCGGGGTTATGTCGCGGCGTTGCTCTGCTGGTGGTCGTGCCGACAA
>CAIZKT010000727.1:0-1629 GCA_903933565.1 uncultured Victivallales bacterium
CGTTGAAACTCTGCCCGTACAGCCGCCCGCCGTACTGTGCCCGGAAGCTCGCGACGTAATCCTCCACCATGCGCCGCGGGAACTTCACGCGCTGAGTAGCGTAGTCGACCCGCGCCCCGGCCGCGGCGAGCGCGCGCAACAGTTCATCGTTCTCACAGAGGATGCCGATCCGCTCCAGGATGCCAAAGGCAGCGTCGGCAATCGGCTCGATGTGTTCGTCGCGCAGCAGTGTGGTCTGGTACATGGCTCCTCGCTTCTCCCGGGTCGTGGCCGACGCTCCTGCCGCGGTCAGGATATGTCCCTATCCGTTCAAGAGTCAGCTTGTTCGCGTCGCCATCTAGCCTACCGTAGAACGCTGAACGGTGCAACCGGAGCGATATGGACGCAAACCGCGGAAACATGTCTGAAACCTGCGAAGTCATCCGCCAGACGCTGGCCTGGGTCGAGGGGCTGGACACGGTGCCGGTCACCTACATTGCCGAGGACACGGTCCCGAACTCCACCCGCGGGCAGCCCCTGCTCGAGTTCGGCCTGCATACCAGCGGGTCCGCGGCTGAGGTGTCCGCCGGTCCACTGCGGGCGACGTCGGTTCCCGGCGCGCTGATCGTCAACAACGGGCACTTCGGCTAACGTGCTTCTCGAAGGCCTGCAGCAGGCACGCCGGGGCCTGCCCCCGCCAGTACCGGGACCGTCTCTGATCTGAATGGATGGCGCATAGGCCCAGTTCGCCCGTCTATTCCGGCAGGAACTCGGTGTTTGCCCAATGAAGCACCTGAATCGATGGCGCATTGCCCGGGCACGCGAACTCTTGCAGCGAACCCGGCTCAATGTCGCGGCGGTCGGCCACGCTGTCGGGCTTCCCAACCCGTTCCACTTCTCGCGCGTGTTCCGTGCCGCCGAAGGTGCATCACCGCGCGCCTACCGCAGACGCACGAGACGGGCACGGAGAGGTCCCCGAGCCGGCGCAGCGGCGTCAACCTAAGCCGCGGGGGTACAAAGCTGCGTCAAGCCGCAGACACTCCAAAGCTCGGCCTCACGGCCAGCGCGGTATGGCACCGAGTCCCGGCAAGGACGGGACTCCTTGGACTGCGGCCTGCCTGTGCGTACACGCAGACAGGCGGCTGGACGCCGCTTTCGAGCTGGCACCGCACGCTCAAAAGGGGCTCAGGTTGACGCACATGCGAGCCGGCGGGCGTTCCGCACGGACTGTCAAGCGCCGATCAGCTCATGGCGCGCTGACGTCGTAGGTTCCGCCGACCTTCGTCGGCAGGGTGACCAGGCGCTCAGCGCTGGTGAGGACGTCCTGGCCGGCGCAGGCGATGCGGCATTGCGGGAACGGATTGGCGAGGGTCAGCATCCCGCCCCGCTCGGATTCGATGGTCAGGCGCGCGATGACGCGGTTGGGCTGGAACACGGCCGTAACCAGGAAGCCGCCGCGGGCGCGCAAGCGGAAGCGGCCGGCCCAGTCCCGACGCACGGCCGGCAGGAGTACGAGTGGGCCACCAGCCAGCGGGTCGGTCTTGGCCGGGGTGCTGAGCGCGTGCGACTGCAGCAGCGCTTCCTGCAGGGCGGTCAGATTGACGCCGGCGGTATCGAAGTAAGGCACATCGCTCAGGTTCAGCTTCGAGC
>CAIZKT010000728.1:0-1614 GCA_903933565.1 uncultured Victivallales bacterium
TCCCCAGATCTACCACTCCATCGTGATGGACATGCAGACGCTGGGCGTCAGTGTCGAGGACGCGGCGGGCACCACCATCGACTCGTTCGCCGCCTGGAGCATCGCCTGGAACGGCGCCACCGCCGGCGACTTCGACGGCGACGGCGTCACCACCTCGGACGCGGCCCTCTACGGCGGCGCCAACGGCGCCCAGCACCAGGGCTTCCAGACCGAGGTGGCCGACTGCCTGTTCTCCAACATCACCGGCGCCATCGACGCGACCAGCGTCGGGGTGATGACCGGCAAGCAGAACAGCGTCCCGGCCAGCAGCCCGATCCGCGGCCTCACCCGTCTGGCCGCCGGCGGCACCGGCTACACCACCTCGCCCGTCGCCACCCTCGACCCGCGCGCCGCCACCACCGCCCAGGGTATCAACAAGAGCCTGCCCACCGAGAGCTTCTTCGACATCGTCGGCTACCGCGGCGCCTTCGGCCCGACCTCCAACTGGGCCGCCGGCTGGACCCTGATCAGCGACATGGGCGTGCTCGATACATCGGTACAGGTCGGCACCCCGCAGACGGTGGTCAGCGCCAACGTCAGCGCCAGCACCACCTGGACCAGCGACCACGAGTACATCCTCAACGGCCTGATCTACGTCGACAACGGCGCCACGCTGACCATCCAGCCGGGCACCGTGGTCCGCGGCATGGCCGACAGCGAGACCGCCGGCGACAACAACCCCGGCACGCTGATCGTGACCCGCGGCGCGAAGCTCATCGCCAACGGCACCGCCACCGACCCGATCATCTTCACCGACATGGACGATGACAACGTGCCCGGCGGCCTGCACAGCAACGCGCAGTACAACAACAACCCCAACAGCCTGATCAGCGAGCGCTGGGGCGGCCTGGTCCTGCTGGGCAACACCTACATCGCCAAGAACCAGAGCTCCACCGGCCTGCCGGTACTGGTCA
Source organism: uncultured Victivallales bacterium (assembly GCA_903933565.1). Classification (GTDB taxonomy): domain Bacteria; phylum Verrucomicrobiota; class Lentisphaeria; order Oligosphaerales; family JAFGRS01; genus CAILUI01. The sequence goes on from CAIZKT010000728.1 coordinate 954, forward strand.
CCCAGCAGATCGAGGGTGTGGTCGGCGACTCCGCCACCTTCGGCGGCACCAACGACGACGACAACTCCGGGTCGCTGTCCTACCTCTCGATCCGTTACGGCGGCGCGGTACTGATGCCCAGCAAGGAGATCAACGGCCTGACCATGGGCGCGGTGGGCCGCGGCACGGTCATCCACCACATCGAGGTCATGAACAACGTCGATGACGCCTTCGAGTGGTTCGGCGGCACGGTCAACTCGAAGTACCTGGTGGGCTGGAACTGCGGCGACGACGGCTTCGACGCCGACATGGGCTACCGCGGCAAGGTGCAGTTCGGCCTCGTGGTCAAGGGCGTCTGCAAGAGCGGCGCCACCAACGAGAGCGGCCTCAGCAACTGCGCCATGGAACTGGACGGCCCCGAGAGCCCGACCGACGGCAAGCCCTTCGGCCTCAGCCAGTGGCGCAACCTCACCCTGATCGGTCACGGTAGCAGCTCCAACAACGCCAACGACAAGGGTATCGTTATCCGCGACAACTCGCGTCCCCAGATCTACCACTCCATCGTGATGGACATGCAGACGCTGGGCGTCAGTGTCGAGGACGCGGCGGGCACCACCATCGACTCGTTCGCCGCCTGGAGCATCGCCTGGAACGGCGCCACCGCCGGCGACTTCGACGGCGA
>CAIZKT010000729.1:0-4800 GCA_903933565.1 uncultured Victivallales bacterium
AAGCGCGCGCCGACCTGCTGCTGGCGGCGGCCGCCGCGGTCAAGCAGGCGAGCGACGGGCACCTGCTGACTGGCGCCTACATTGGCTACGTCATCCCCTCGCTCACCAACTCGCCTCCCGGCAGCGGCCAGCACACGGGACACATGGCCATCGGCAAGGTGCTCGCCAGCCCCTCCCTGGACTTCACCGTCAGCCCGCACTTCTACCACCAGCGCCGGGCTGGCGATGCGGTGGTGCCCATGGGCGCGGTGGATTCGCCGCGGCTGCACGGCAAGCTCTGGCTCAACGAATACGACTCACGCACCTACCTCAGCCCGCTCCCGCCCAAGACCTTCAGCGCGGCGGAAACCATGCAGGTCCTGCGCAAGGAGTTTGCCGCGGCCATCACCCGCGACCAGGGTTGGTGGTGGCTCGAATTCCCCTTTGCCCTCTACGGCCCCCAGGCGGCCTCCTGGTTCGCGGACCCCGCCATCCTGCGCGACGCCGCGACCATGAAGGCCCTCTACGAGCGCTGCCTGGCCCAGCCGCACCCCGGCCCGGCAGCGGAGATTGCGGTGATCGTCAACGCCGAGCAGATGTACTACACCGACACCTACGCGCCGGCCAACTCGGTGCATAGCGCCTTGATCAACTACCTGCTCATGCGCCTGTTCCGGCTGGGCGCGCCGTTCGATCTGTACCTGCAGACCGACCTCCCCGAACTCGTGGCCAAGGGCTGGCACCGCCCGTACCGCCTCATGGTCTTCCTGAACTCCTTCCACCTCGACCAAGCCGAGCGCGAGCTGCTCCGGCGTGACCTGCAACAGGATGGCCGCACCACCCTGTTCCTTTTCGCGCCAGGGTATCAGGGCAACGCCGGGCCGACTTCGGAACTGGCCGTCGAAGGCATCGAGGCGGTGACCGGGATGCAGGGCGTCGTCCGCCTGGCCGAGAAACACCTGCTCGGCGCTACGGCCGACGGCGCGGCCTTCGATGTCTTACCCTGGTGGGGGCCGGAGCAGATCAATAACTACGGGCAGGAGATCGGGCCGGTCTTCTACCTCGACCCCGCCAAGGCCAACGGCTGGGTCCCCTGGGCCACGCTACGCCTGGACCGCGCCGAGCAGCCGGACAAGGTGGCCGTGGCTATGCGTGAGACCGCCAGCAGCCGCGTCATCTACGCCGTCCTCCCCGACCTGCCCCAGGCTCTGCTCGACCGCGCCATCCAGCTCAGCGGCGTGCATCGCTACACCAAGCCCGGCGTCCTCTGCTGGGCCAATGCCACCATCCTGGGAGTGCATGCGGTCGCCGAGGAGAAAGCACTCACCCTGACCGCGAAAGAGCCCGTGACCTGGATCGAACCCTTCGAGCGCCGCGTCTACGCCCGGCAGGCGGTCAGCCTCACCCTCGACCTGCCCCGTGGTCAGACCCGCGTCTTCTGCCTCGACCGCCGGGGCGAGTGGAAGGACTTTGCGGAAGAATGAGCGGCCGCCCTGGGAGCGCCGACCGTCGGGTCGGCTCCGGCCGCGCGAGCCGCGGCCCTACTTCGCGTAGCGCTGCAGCAGCTCCAACAAGGCGCGGTCGAGCTTGTGGCCATTGGCGTCTTCGTAGGCGACATCGGCACGGTCGCTATCGAGGACGCCGAAGGAGCCACGGAAGTTCCACAGGGACCAACCCCAGCCCGCGTCCTGCCAGTTGCGCAGGCAGTCTTCGGCCCAGCGCAGGAGCACGTCATGGGGGGTCTTGTTGAAGGCGCCCCATTCGCCGACCATGACGCCGACGCCCTGGGCCTCGGCCTCTTGCCAGGGGGCGATAGTGGTGTCACGCAGCCACTCGCGGTTCTCGCAGATGAGGGCGACGAACGGCCCCGCGGCGCCGGCCGGGTCGAAGCGCACACTGCCCGGCTTGCGGCCCCAACTCGTATCGAGGCCGACTTTCAGTTCCGCGGCGCCGGGGCGTTGTGGCGTCAGGCCCAACTCCGTCAATTGCATCCAGTCACCGGCTTCGTTGACACACTCGATGACCTTGGCGCCGGCCGGGATAACGGCTTCGCAATCCAGGTCGTAGAGGTTTTGGTAGAGGTTGTGCTGCGCCTTGAAATCGGCCTTTTTCCACTCGCCCTCGCCGGGACCGCAGACGAACTCCCGGCGCAGGATTTCGGCGCCATCGGCCCGGACCACAAGAGTCGCCTTGGCCGAGACCACGCCGACGCGCAAGCGCAGCCGCTGGGCTTCGACAAACGGTCCGTCGAGCCGCAGCGCGCCGGCGTACTCGGGCTTGGACGGGCCGTAGAGATTGCCGTAAATCTGCAACCGGGGCCAGGACGGCACCGGCAGCGTGTCGGAGCCATTGACCCAGCTCGCTTTGTAGTGCGTGATCTGGGAAGGCGTGTAACCGCGCGTCGCCTGGGCCACGCCCAGCGGCAGCAACTCCAGACAAGGCTTCGAGCCCCACTGCAGGCCGTCGCAGATCACCAGCCGCTGCGGGTCCTCCTGCCGAATGGCGGCGACCAGCAGCTTCACCACCGCCGCATAGGTCGGACCGTCGACGTTGGCCGGCTCATTCATCAGGTTGAAACTGAGACGAGTGCTCGGAATACCCTTGTAGCGCCGCGCAAAGGCGCCCCAATGCAGGGCGCACACCTCCTGCGCCTCGGGGTCGGTCCACAGATTCGTGGCCTCCTTGGGGTTGGCCACGGTGTAGCCGGGGGCGCGGTGGAAGTTGAGGCAGACGTGGATGCCGTACCTCTCCCCCCAGGCCACCGCCTGATCGATCTCCTTGAGGACGTCCTCGTTGAGACGCCGCCAGTCGCCGTCGACGATCCAGCAGCGGTAGTCCATCGGCAGCCGCACAAAGTTAAAGCCCCACTGGGAGATCAGGCGGAAGTCGTCCTCGACGAAGGGCTTGTTGGCGTTCTTCTGGAACTTCTCGAGCAGGTTGAAGCCGTGCCAGCGCGGCAGTTTCTGGGCGGTCGCCTCCTGCCAGCGGCTCTCGGCCGCCCCGCCAGCCGAGGCGAAACCGGTCAGCCCGATGAGCAGTACTGCCATCTCGTGTCTCCAGGTCATGGGTCCGTCAACCTCCGTCTTGGGTTTGGTTCACGCCATCCCGCCATCATCCCCGGTCAACCTTGCCGCAACAACCACTCCGTATGCTCCGCCAAGCCTTCGGCCAGCGGCGTGTTGGGTACTTTCAGACCGTCGAGGCGCAGCGGGGTAAGGTCGTAGATACGATGACAGAGGAAGCTGCGCCATTCCGGGTGTTCCAACAAGGCGGCGGTCACCGGTATCTCTTCGAAGCGTACGGGCACCCCGAGCACCTTCGCGATAATCTCATAGTACTCATACGAGGCCACGATGTCCGGGCCGACCGAACCGTAGATCTTCCGGTGCGAGAGCGGGTTGCCGAGGACGCTCAGAATCAGTCGGGCCAGGTCGGTGACCAGGATGGGCTGCTGCAGAAAATGGCCGCCGCCAACCAGGCGCACCGGCTCTCCCGCCCGCAGTTTGCGCAGCAGTTGCGGGTCGCGCGCCGCGGCCGGCAGGCAGCCCAACTGCGACGGCGCACCGTAGATGTGGCAGGGACGGAACACGGTCCACTGCATGTCCTTAGTGTCACCGTTGAGGAACTCCAGCTCGCCGCGACGCTTCTTGGCCCCATAGCTATCATCAGTAAGGAAGTAAGGGTTGTCGAAGGGTTGCGGAAAACGCCGTTTGGACGGCTCAAAGACGAAGTCGGTGGAGATGAAGACGAACTGCCGAGCACAGCCGGAGAAGAGCGCCACGTCCTGCTGCGCATCCTTGACCTCGTAGCCGATGCAATCCACCACCAGGTCCCAGACCACCCCCGCGGGCAAGACCCGCTGCAGCGCGGCGCTGTCCTTGCGGTCGGCGGTCAGGGCGGTCACCCCGGGCGGTAAGGGGCGCTGACCACGGGTGACGACGCTAACCTCATGCCCAGCCGCGACGGCGGCACGCGAGACCGCCCCGCTGACGTGACCGCTGCCGCCGATGACCAGAATGCGCTTGGCTGCCATACCTGTGTCTGCCTGTCTGTGAGGACCCGGTTGCGGCCAGAGGATGCTCCTGACCGGACGGCGTGGCCACGGTAACCACAGCAGCGCCCCTGGCGAAGTCGCGGCGAAGAAGGTAGGCCGTGGCTGGTGAATAGCAACGCCGCCCGACCCCCCGGCCACGGTCTGGCACCCCGCCGGGGTGCGCTCCTGTCTCGCTCTCGTTTCCGGTGGTCGGCAGTACCCGACCCACCGGCTACGGTCTGGCACCCCTCTGGGGTGACCATCGTTCCCTGTCCGGGACCTCGCGGGCCGTCAACGGCCACCCCGGATCGGAGATCCCCACGATAGGCACCCCGGACGGGGTGCCAGATAGTAGCCGGGGGTTGCGGAGCGCCGCAGCGCGACAATACCCCCGGACCAGAGATCCCCACGATATGCACCCCGGACGGGGTGCCAGATAGTAGCCGGGGGTTGCGGAGCGCCGCAGCGCGACAATACCCCCGGATCGGAGATCCCCACGATAGGCACCCCGGACGGGGTGCCAGAACCCTCCACGCACCATTCATACCAGGTATCTCGGGTCGTATTCCGCCCCGTTCCTCTCCAACACCCGTTTCAACTCATCCATGAACACGGTCTGCCGGTGGTGCTCCTCCTGCCCGGCGATGTAACGTCGCACCGCCGCGACATGGGTCCAGCTCACGGAGAAGATCGCGTATCCCTCCTGCCAGGCGAACAGCGGTTCATGCTCCTGAGCCGCCCACACCGAGGATGCCTTCTTCAGTTCCCGTACCAAGTCCGCAGGCGCG
>CAIZKT010000730.1:0-1990 GCA_903933565.1 uncultured Victivallales bacterium
CAGGCAGGGCTGTTTCTTTTTCCGGGTGGTAGGCACGCTGGAGCCGGCGGTCCGCACCGGCCCTGCCGGGGCTTCCGCCGTACATGGGGGTCTTGCAGACGGCGGGCACCGCGAACCCGCCCGGAACGGGCTGGGCATCGCGGGCTCCAGGGAGGCGAGCGGAATCGGGGCAGACGCCTGCCATGATCTGGCGGGGGCTCTTTCTTGGAACAGCCCTGGGAGGTCAGGGGATGAGGTAGTAACCCAGGCTCCGCGGCGCTATGGTGAGAACTCGTGAGTCTGCAGACCGCGGCGACCGGCAGTCAGGCGGCCGTAAACGGATCAGACCATGGGTTGCCTGTCGCCCCCATCCCGCAGTGCCCCGCAACGAAGGGACCCACCACGTGAGTGTCCATCAATCAGGCGCAGGTGTCGACACCGCCGGCAAGCCGGAACGGGCCTTCCTGGTAGGCGTCCAGCGGGCTGGCACGGCACCCGAAACCTCTCGCGAACTACTCGCGGAATTGGAAGAATTATGCCGCACGCTCGGCGTCAGCGTGGTCGGTTCCAACATGGTCAGGCTGCGCTCGCCGCACCCGCGCCTTCTGATTGGCACGGGCAAAGCCGCTGAAATCATCGGCCTGGCTCGTGCCGTCGAGGCGGATGTCCTGGTCTTCGACGACCCGCTGAGCCCATCACAGCAGCGCAACTGGGAGGAACTGGCCGACCTGGCGGTCATCGACCGGCAGGAGGTCATCCTCGACATCTTCGCGGAACGAGCCCACACGCGCGAAGCCGCCTTGCAGGTCGCTCTCGCCCGGGCCACCTACGCACTCCCCAGGCTCCAGCGCCGCTGGACCCATCTGCACCGCCAACGTGGCGCCGCCGGCGGACAGGGAGCGCGCGGAGAGGGCGAACAGCAGCTCGAACTCGATTCACGCATGGTACGGGTCCAGATCACGCGGCTCAAAGAGCAGATCGAGGAGGTCAAGAAGCACCGCCGCGTCCAACGCAGCCAGCGACTCAAACGGCCGCTCCCGGTGGCTGCCATCGTGGGCTACACCAACGCCGGCAAGTCCAGCCTGTTGAACGCCCTGACCGGAACCAACGTCTTTGTCGAGGACAAACTTTTTGCCACCTTGGACGCGACGGTTCGACGACTGGTCCTGGCCAACCACCAAGAGCTGCTGCTGGTCGACACCGTCGGCTTCATCCGCAAACTCCCCCACATGCTCGTGGACGCCTTTAAGTCGACTCTCGAGGAAACCCTCATGGCCGATATCCTGATCGAGGTTATCGACGTGACCAGTGATCAGATCGAGGAGCATCGGCGGACCACCCGCACGGTGCTGGCCGAGATCGGCGCCGGCGAGAAGCCCGTCATCTCTGCCCTCAACAAGATCGACCGCCTGCCCGACGAACTGGTCCGGCGACGTCTCCAGCACGCCTACCCTGAAGCTATCCCCATTTCCGCTCTTACGGGGGAGGGCCTGGCCCAACTGACCGAGACCCTGGGCAAGGCGCTCGACGCCACCCTCAAGGAGCAGGATCTGCTGATCCCCCATGATCGCTACGACCTGGTTGCCCTGTTGCGCCGCCGCAGCGCCGTGATCACCGAGAAGTCTGAGGACGTCGGGGTGTACCTGCGCGCCCGGGTCCCGGCGGACTTGGCCCCCACGCTTGCGGCCTTCATCAGCACGACCTGAGGTCTAGCCAGGGGCGCCAGACCGAGTCCGGCGGGCTGCCCGCCGGTCGGCCACACGCACGACCGGGGCCGATGCGTTCACGTCGGCCGTCGTCGCAGGGGTTCGCGCCCTTGTTTTGGGGCGCAAGTCAGCTCTGTAGGGGCTTCTGTTTCGATCGTCTCCGCGTCCGGCGAGCAAAACGGGTCACTTGACTCTTGGGGGAGACGTCCGGCGGGACGTGTCGCGCAGGCCAGACGCCGCGGAGCGCTGAAAGCGCGGCCATTCCTCAGCCCAGGGCACCGCCCTGGGAATGGAATCCAAAGCGA
>CAIZKT010000731.1:0-7005 GCA_903933565.1 uncultured Victivallales bacterium
GTAACTGAATAAAGCCGCCAGCCCTGGAGCCGGCGGTCCGCTCGGGCCCAGCCCGGGCTTCCGCCGTATCTGAATAAGGCCGCCAGCCCTGGAGCCGGCGGTCCGCTCGGGCCCAGCCCGGGCTTCCGCCGTATCTGGTAAGGATGTGCTGCCATGCGAGTCCTCCTCCTGCTACTGGCAACGGGTGCCGGTGCCGTACTTGTCACCGGCTTCTTTCTCCTCCTTCTCTTCTTCAACCTCTGGATCAACGCCAAAGCCGCCGGCGTCCCCCTCTCTATCCTCCGCATGGCCATGATGCGCCTCCGCCGCGTCGACCCCGCCCGGATTCTCGATGCCACCATCCGACTCTGGAAGTCCGGCGAGGCTACCCCGGTCGATGACCTCGAAGCCCACGTCCTCGCCGGCGGCCATCTCGAGGCCGTCGTCGAAGCCCTCATCGCGGCCCAGAAAGCCGGCCTGCCCGTCGACTTCCGCACCGTCGCCGCTATCGACCTCGCCGGTCGCGATGTCGTCGATGCGGTCCAGTCGCGCGTCAACCCCAAGGTCGTCACCGTGCCCCCCGCCGGCGCTGGACTCAGCGGCATCTCCGGCGTCGCGCGTGACGGCATCCGCCTCGAGGCCCGCGCCCTGGTCACCGTCCGTACCCGCCTCGAACGCCTCGTCGGTGGCGCCGGCGAAGACACCATCGTCGCCCGCGTCGGCGAGGGTATCGTCGCGGCCATCGGTCGCGCCCCCAGCCACCGCGAAATCCTCGAGAAACCTGATCTCATCTCCGCACACCTCCTCGACAAAGGCCTCGACAGCGGCACCTGCTACGAAATCCTCTCCGTCGATATCGCCGATGTCGACGTCGTCGATAACGTCGCCGCACGCCTCAAGTCCAGCCAAGCAGACGCTGATACGCGTATCGCCCAGGCCCATGCTGAAATTCGCCGCGCCGCCGCCGTCGCCACCCAGCAGGAAATGAAGGCCCGTACCGTCGAGAGCCGTGGACGCGTTGCCCTGGCCCGCTCCACCGTACCCCTCGCCCTCGCTAGCGCTCTCGATGAGGCCAACCTGGGATCGCAGCGTCCCTTCACCCCCGTCCATAGTCACCGCTTGCGCTGGCGCCGGGGCAACTGATCCGCCCCAACCTCACCAAAAAGCGACCTGTGCAATAAGGGAGTCCGTCTGGAGCGCTGAAGGCGCGCTGCGATACCAGCCCAGGGCAACGCCCTGGGAATAGGACAGTTAGGGGTTTGAGCCCTATAGGGGCGAGCCATCTGTCCTACGCTCGCGCTGAGATCGCATAGACCGCCCCTTCAGGGCTCAATCTGTGGTGTGAACCGGTACCCAGGGCAACGCCCTGGGCGCCCAAAGCGCCCCTTTGGGCTGAATACCTCGGCCAATCCTTATTGCACAGGTCACCAAAAAGGACACAGAGTGCCCATCGTGATTTGCGTCTCGTACAAACCGGTGGTATCCTGTGCGTGTAAACGAAGGCTTATCAGACCGCATCGACTGCATTAGCCTGCTCACCGACCTGTGGCGCTACGGCCCAGATGGCCCTGTGTCGTGGATGGGTGTACAGCGCCTAACGAAGGAGATGAACATGAAGCGTGTGACTGCACGGCAGCTCTCCCAAGCCCTGCTTGCCGTCGGGCTGCTTCTCGCGGGCACCGCCACGGCCCAGGATAGCCGCGTCCGCGTCCGCGTTAGCAATATCAAAGTCGACCTCAAAACCGTCCGTACCCCCATCTTCCAAAGCACCTCCAACCCCCAGGCCACTTCCGAGTACGAATGGCTCCAAGTCTACGTCGAATACGAAACCGAAGCCGCCCGCCGCTGGGCCGACGAGGTCACCATCACCTGGTCGCTGCTCGTTCGCCCAACGAACACCACCAAACCGATACTCCTCCAGGAAACGGCCACCTACGTCGATGTCGCGGATGGCAAACACCATGCCGTCATGTACGTCCGCCCCGGCTTCATCCGCCGCTACTGCGACACCAGGTCTCCCAATAAATCCCACTTCGCGGCCTACGCGGAAATCTCCTGCGACGGCAAAATCCTGGCCCAGGAGGAGTTCAGCCGCTCTACCCAGCCCAAAAACTGGTGGCGCGCCAAAGAACCTGACGTGCGCCTCATCGAAGGCGAACTCATGCCCCCCGATCTGACCCCTTTCGCCCCCCTGGACTACGACTTCTATGAACACCCCAAACCCAAACGGCAGTAAGCACCCGGCGCGGCCGACAGACCGTCACGCCCTTACCGGGCGAGCCAAACCCAGCGGCTTCGGGAAATGATTGAATGGCACGCTCAGACCGCATCCTAGCCATCGATATCGGCGCCACCAGTATCAAGGTCGGGGAATTCGAATACCCGACCCGTGATACGCGCACTTTGGTCAATTTTGCGCACCGGGAATACGAGGAGGAACTCACCGAGAGCACCCGCTCGGTCGTCGTCGCTGGCCTCCTCCGCCAGATGGTCGTCGAAAGCGGCTTCAGCGCCCGCCGTGCTCTCGTCTGCATGTCCGGCCAGTCCGCCTTCACCCGCTTCGTTAAACTCCCACCCTTCTCCGAAGACGAAAAACGCATCCGCCAGATCGTCGAGTTCGAGGCCAAACAGAACGTCCCCTTCAACATGGACGAGGTGATCTGGGACTACCAGCTCATCGCTAGTCCTGATGAGGAAGAGATGGACGTCATGTTCGTGGTCATTAAGAACGAAATCGTCGAACAGATGACCGGCGCCGTCCAGGCCGTCGGCCTCGAACCCCTCCTCGTTGATGTCGCCCCCGCCGCCTGCTACAACGCCGCTCGCGCTAACCACGTCGGCGACGATGAGTGCGCTATCGTCCTCAACATCGGCGGCCGCAGCACCAACCTCCTCTTCGTCGACCGCACCCGCTTCTTCGCCCGCACCATCCCCATCGCCGGTCACTCCATTACCCAGCAGATCGCTAAAGAATTCGGCATCGGCTTCGCCGAGGCCGAAGAACTCAAACGCCGCCATGGCTTCGTCGCCCTCGGCGGAGCCTATGCCGAACCCGAAAGCGAGGTCGCCGCCGCCGTCTCTAAAATTATCCGGAACGTCATGGCCCGCCTTCACGGCGAAATCAATCGCTCCATCAGCGTCTACCGCGCCCAGCAACACGGCAATCGCCCTACCCGCCTCTATCTCACCGGCGGTAGCTCAACCATGACCTACTGCGATCATTTCTTTGCCGAAAAATTGCACCTCGAGGTCGTCTACCTCAACCCCTTCCAGGTCGTCGGACTCGGGCCCGCCATCTACCGCCAGCGCTTGCAGGAAGTCGCCCATATGTTCAGCGAGGTCATCGGCCTCGGATTGCGCTACCGCCTCCCCTGTCCCATCGAGGTCACTCTCGTCCCCGATACCATCCGCCGACAACAGGCCCTCAGACGCAAAAAACCCTTCGTCTTCGCCTCCCTCGCCTGCCTCCTCGTCATCCTCCTCGTGGCCTGGTTCACGGCCCTCAACCGCGCTAAACTCTACGCCCGCGCCTTCGACGGCGTCCAGCAGCAACGCCAGGGCGTCGAGAGCTTCGCCAATAAGATCAAAACCTATAACAGCGAAACCGACCAACGAAAAAATCAGATTAACGCCATCGCCGACCTGCTCAGGCAACGCTGTCGCTGGCCAAATATCTACAATGAGCTGTATCGCCTTAAGCCCGATAACCTCTGGCTCCACGCCATCCAGCCCGTCCTCGGCGAGATCAAACCCGTCGGCGCCGGCGCCGTCCCCCCTAGCGGTGGCGGCATGCCCGGCGGTATGCCCGGCAGCGAAGGCATGATGATGGGAGCCGGTGGCGGCGGCATGCCCGGCGGCGATATGATGAGCTCCGGGGCGGGTATGCCCGGCGCCGAAGGCATGATGGGCCCCGGTGGCTCCGCCCCCGTCGCCGCTGCCCCCAGCGCTACCGGGGTCCCCATCGCTGGACTCATTATCTCCGGCCACGGGATTATCCTGGGCACCGCCAACGCTACCGAGGCCATCAAAGCCGCAGCCAGCGGACTACGCGAAAAAGACGGGACCCCCACCCCGCCTACGCCCACCCCCGCGCTGCCCGGTGCCCCTGTGCCCGGCGCGCCAGCCGAGGCCAATAAGCCCCCCCAGACCACCGAAGCCCCCGCCGAAGCTCCCGCCGAAGCTGAACTCACCCCGGAACAGCGCCGCGCTCAGGCCGTCGACCGCGCCCGCCGACAGGCGACCCCCGAACTGGTCTTCCTCGAACTCCTTAAGGCTAGCGAACTCTTCGATCCGGATAGCCAATTCACTGGCATTATCTCCTATGTGCCGCCACAGAACATCGACAACCTGTCCACCTTCGTTATTCAGATCAAGTTCAAGGAGCCCTTCGAGGTGAACCAGGTCGGCCGCTGAACCCTGGCCTGACCTGAGCGACCCATAGCGCTCTCGGCTTTCGCGTTACCTTACACAAGGCACCGTATGGATTTCCTTAAGAAAAACTGGGGATTGCTCCTCTACTCGCTCGGATGCCTTGTCCTGGCCGTCGTCGTCGGCCTCAATATCCGCAGCGCCGGAAACCTCGCCGCCGCCAAACATAAAACCCTCGATGAACAGCTCCTGTGGTTCCAGAATGTCAAGAAGGAAAACCTCAGGCTGAATAAAGAAAATGAGCGCGCTGCCCAGGATAACCGCGATCGCGCAGAACGTAAATTCACCGAACTCCGCCTGGCCATGGCCACTAAGTACAGGATCGATCCACGTTACCCCGCTACCCCTGTCGAAGCCGTCCGTAAACTCCAGGAGGACCTCCGCGCCATCAACCGTATGCTCGACGAATCCGATCCCCCAGTGGCCTACAGCACCTGCCCCTACCTCTCTTTTCAGATCCGCGCCGCCAGCAAAGACTTGCCCGCTATGGAGGACGTGCCCAAAATCTTCAGACAGCTCCATATTATTAAGGAAATCGCCAGTATTGTCGCCCAATCGCACCTCTTTAGCCTCAATAGCATCGACCGGCCCATGGACCTGAACGTCATTGCCGAAGATCTCTACACCGCAACCCCCATCAGCATGAACGTCACCGGCACTGCGGATCAGGTCCAGTCGTTCATTAACAAGATGACGACCGAAGCCAACTACCTGTTCTTCCTCCGCAATCTCACCCTGATCACTCCCGATCGCGCCCCCAATGGCGCCTTGAGCGCCGGCCCTGCCAGCGGCACGAGCGGCGCCGGCCCTGGCATGCCCGGAATGGAGGGATCCTCGATGGCCCCCGGCGGCATGGGTGCAGGCATGAGTATGGGTATGGGTATGATGGACCCCAACTCCAGCTCCCCAAATGCCCGCTCCTCGCGAACCCCCCGCGGTCGCCGAGCTGCCGTCGCTGCCCCCGTTGCCTCCGAAGCTGCTCGCCGCGATGGCGGCAGAACCCTCGGCGCGCCCGAAGAACCCATGTGGCGCGATCAGCTCCGCGCCTTCGCGCCAGGCGCCCCCGTCTCGGTCGAGTTGCGCTTCGACCTGATCGAATTCAACCAGCCCGAGGCCAGCCAGCAACCGTAGGGGTGAAACCTTGGATTTTCTGCGCAAACATCCGGAGAAACTGATCCTCGGGCTAGCCCTTATCGCCTTGCTCGCCAGCATCGCTCTACTCCTGCATTCCCTATCGAAAACGCGCACCGATGTCACCGAGATGGCCAAAGAGGTCCAGGCGGCGGCCAACGGCGGCAGTGACATCAAACTCCTTGATCCCGAAACTAGCTTCGGCCCAGATGTCCACGCCGTCCTCACCGACCCCAAAGTCAAGTTCGAAACCCTGCCGCCCGAAGCCGCCCCACCCCTCCGCGGCAGCCTCTACGAACCCGTCGACTACATCTTCTGCTACAATGAGGCCTGTAATAAACTCATCCCCTATGCCGCGGATAAGTGCCCCTTCTGCGGCACCGAACAGCCCCCCAAAAAGGACGGCGGCCCCAAGAGCAACGACCGCGACAATGACGGCATTCCCAACCACGTCGAACAAAAGTACCCCTTCCTTAATCCCGATAACCCCAACGACGCTCTGCAAGATCAGGACAAGGACGGCTTCCTCAATGTCGAGGAATTCAAGGCCAATACCGACATGGAGAACGCCACCAGTATCCCCCCGCTTGGTACGCTTCTCCGGATCGGTAAGCTGGTCGATAAGCCTCTCCCTATCATGCTCAAGAAAATCAGCCGTAACAACAGCGATGACCCCGCTGCCTGGACCATCACCGTACAGACCTATGACCCGGCTAAGAAGGCCTGGCGCAGCCGCCTCACCGCCGTCGGTAAGACCATCGACGGATTCGCCCTCCGCAGCGCTACTTTCGAAGAGTCCCCCAAGCCCCCCGCCAAGCCCACCGGCATCCTCGTCGTCGCCCCCGAGACCGGCGGCGAACCCTATACCCTTAAGGAAGGCAAGGAAACCAGCGAACACGATAAGTACGTCAACCTCGGTTACCTCATCTCGCGTAACGCGCAGTATCTCAACAAAGGCGGCGTGCGCTTCTTCACGAGTAAGGTCGGCGATGTGCTCTCCCTTACCCGCGGTCGTGAACCCAACCTGATCACCGAAAAATACAAGATCGAGTCGATCGCACCCGACCTCGTCCTCATCCTCCGCACCGAGCCCGCAACCCCACCGGGCACGGAGCCCGTCCGGATCAAGGTCTCACCCTTCAACCCGCGTACTGACTTTACCCCGCAGGCCACCACCGGTGCCCCCGGTATGGGCATGGAGGGTATGATGATGCCCGGCATGGAAGGCGGAGACCCCGCCATGATGGGTCAGCCCGGCTCCATGATGCCCGGCGGGAGGGCCCCATGACCAGTGCCGTTTCACCAAAGCGCCGACGCCAGTCCTGCGCGGTCTTGGCGCTGCTCAGACGTGGTTTTCGTGGAGCCCGCGATGCCCAGCCCGTTTCGGGCGGGTTCGCGGTATCCGCCGCCCCCGCATGCCTGCCTGGAGCCCGCGATGCCCAGCCCGTTTCGGGCGGGTTCGCGGTA
>CAIZKT010000732.1:0-11458 GCA_903933565.1 uncultured Victivallales bacterium
CGGGGCCCCCGGCTGGGGCCGGACATACCGGAATGAGAACCGCGGTTGCCGTGCCGGTGATTCTGCACGTCGTCATTGGGTCTTGGTCATTCGACCTTCTGCGGTTCTCACACAGGCAAACCCCTACGGAACTGACCTACGCCCTTGTCCCGCCACCGCGCTTTCCAAGCACGAGTTGCCGCACTATGTTTGAAGGGTTGCGCCGCGAGGCCGTTCAGGCCGGGTAACCTAGCACGCGGCAAGGCGGGTGGAAAGCCGGGTGGAAGCGCCTGCCGGAGTCGGCGATCAATGCGGGCGTTCGCAGTGAGGAGTATGACCATGCAGCGTCTGACCTGGAAGGCCGTGGGAATGGCAGCCGTCATCGGTGGCGTGGCTGCCCTGATGCCGGGCTGCGAGTCCATGTACGTCGGCGAAGAGCCGGACTTGCAGGCGCAGCAGCAGGTAACCCAGCAGCAGACCCTGCTCCAGGATTCCGAACGGGCGAACCGCGACGTCGCCGCCTTGCGTGCCGATCTCCATGCCTTCCAGGAGAGTCAGAAACAGCTCTACACCGCCATCGATGAACTGCGCCAGGAGAACAGCGCCCGCGCCCAGGAGATCGAAAAGCTGCGCAGCCTGGTCGCGGCTCTCGACTCGCGGGTGAACACCGCCGATGGTGCCTGGCGCAATGACATGTCTTCCTTCAAGGAGAAGCTGGCCCAGGATCAGACGAAGGCCATGACCAAGCTCACCGGCAACCTGGCCGACGAGATGGCCCGCAATCTCAACCGGGTGCAACAGTCGGCCGAATCTTCGCGCGCGGCCTCGGCCGCCGCCGCCCAGGAGTACACCGTCCAGACCGGCGATACCGTCGGCGCCATCGCCAAAGCCTTCGGCATCACCCCCGCCGTCCTGTGCAGTGCCAACGGGATCAAAGGCAACATCATACGTGTCGGACAGAAACTGAAGATCCCGGCGAAGTAGGCACGCCGGCCTTGCTCGTGGGGCCCTATCCACCGTCGGCGCCGCGAGGCGTTGGTTGAGCGCGGCGGCTTGTACGCTTGCAGAGTCGTGATCAGGAGGAGCCATGAACCCCACCGACTACGCCAGAAGCATCCTGCGGCTGTTGCGGCAGAATGGCCGCCTGTCCGCCGCCGAGATTGCCGACCGCTTGCAGTCCACCGCCGTGGAGGTCGAGGGGACCATCGCCCACATGGAGCGTGACGGGCTGATCATGGGCTACAGCGTGGTGGTCGACGAGGACAAGATCACCAACGGCGAGGTGCGCGCCATCATCGAGGTCGAGGTCCAACCCGAGCGCGACGGCGGCTTCGACAATGTCGCCATGGCGCTGGCCCGTTTCCCGGAGGTGCATTCGGTCTATCTGGTCAGCGGACGTTATGACCTGCGCCTCGAGGTGGTGGGCCAGTCCCTGCAGGATGTGGCCCGCTTTGTGGCCAGTAAACTCGCCTCGCAGGACGGGGTCAAGGCCACCGCTACCCATTTCATCCTGAAGAAGTACAAAGAAGCCGGAGTAGAGCTGCGCGAGGAACTGCCCTATGAGCGACTCAAAATCAGCCCCTAAGTGGGTGGCCCGGCACATCGCGGGGCTACCCCGCAGCGGCATCCGGGATTTCTTCGATCTGGTCGAGTCCATGAAGGACGTGATTTCCCTGGGCATCGGCGAACCGGATTTCGTGACGCCTTGGAATATCCGCGAAGCGACCATCTACGCCCTCAAGCGAGGCCAGACCGCCTACACCTCGAACCTTGGCTACCTCAGCCTGCGGCGGGCTGTGTGCAGCTTCGTCGAGGAGCAGTTTGGCCCGAGCTACTCGCCGGAACGGGAATGCATCATCACCGTCGGCGTGAGCGAGGGGCTTGACCTCATTCTGCGCGCCGTGCTCAATCCCGGCGACGAGGTGATCTACCACGAGCCCTGCTATGTCTCCTATGCGCCCAGCATCACGATGGCTCATGCCGTCGCGGTGCCGGTCGTCACCCGGCCCGAAGAGGATTTCGCCCTGCGGCCGGAGGCGGTCGAGGCGGCGATCACGCCGCGGACTCGGGTGCTGCTGCTGAACTTTCCCAACAACCCCACCGGCGCCGGCTTGACGGCCGAGGTCAAACAGCGCCTGGCCGACCTGGCCATCCGGCATGATCTGCTGGTGATCACCGACGAGATCTACGAGCTGCTCAACTACGAAGCGCGCTCCCCGAGCATCGCGGCGCTGCCTGGCATGCGCGAACGCACCATCCTGCTCAATGGCTTCAGCAAGGCTGACGCCATGACCGGCTTTCGCCTCGGTTACGCCTGCGGGCCGCAGGAGCTGATCGAAGCCATGATGAAGATCCACCAGTACTCCATGCTCTGCGCCTCCAGCGTGGCCCAGGCCGGGGCCCTGGAAGCCCTCCGCAATGGAGCCCGGGCTCGCGAAGAGATGCGCCTCGAATACGAACAGCGCCGCAATGTCATCGTCAAGCGCCTGAACGAGATGGGCCTGCCGTGCTTCAAACCGCGCGGCGCCTTCTACGCCTTCCCCTGCATCCGTTCCACCGGCATCTCCAGCCGGGACTTCGCCAAGCGTCTGTTACAGGAGAAGAGGGTGGCCGTGGTGCCTGGCAGCGCCTTTGGCGCTTGTGGCGAAGGCTTCGTGCGCTGCGCCTATGCCACTGGCCTCGACGACATCGAGGAAGCCATGGTACGGATGAAGGACTTTATCGGCGGCCTGCGGCCGGTCGCATGATCGAGATTCTCACAGGCACCTATCAGGTCATCGACCCGACCTGCGGTCGCACCCCGGCCGCCATCGAGCTGGACATGGGCTGCGGCAAGGGTCGGCTCGCGCTTGAACTGGCCCGGCGCTACCCGGATCGTCTCGTGCTCGGCAGCGACGTCATGCTGGGACGCCTGCGCCGCCTCGATCGCAAGGTCACGAATCGCGGCCTGGCCAATCTCGTCCTCCTGCGCGCCGACAACCTCGACCTGGCGTCCTACCTGCTGCCGCACGCCTGCATCGACCGCATCCACCTGCTCTGCCCGGACCCCTGGCCCAAGGAGCGTCATCGCATCAAGCGCCTGGTGACCACGGATTTCGTCGGACGGCTGGCGCGCCTGCTCAAGCCGGGCGGGGTGCTACACCTGTCCACCGACCACCTGCCGTACCTGGCGGACTGGCGACGTATCCTGGCGGCGTACCCGAGTTTGCGCGAGGACCCGCAGGCGATTGCGGACATCGCGGACATCCAGACGGAGTTCGAGATGCAGTGGCGCGCCGCCGGTAAGGACGTCCCCCATCTCGCCTTCCGCTTCGAGCCGCAGACTCAGGCCTCGTCCACGTAGCGGCGCTTCAGGTCTTCGCAGTTGAGGACTTTCTCGCGCATGTCGTTGAGGGTGTAGGCGTAGTGGTTGGTGGCCTCGAAGCCTATGCGGGAGTCTTGCCGGCAGAGGTCGTGCAAGTGCCGGGCCACGGCGATTTCCTCGTCCAGCAGGGCCCGCAGACGTCGGCGGGACTCTGGGTCGGTCTGCTGGCGCAGCCGCACGAAAGCCACTTGGCAGTAGCTGCTGCGGAAGTGGCACCAGGCCGCGCTTGCCACGCACTCCAGATCGGCGAAATGGGCGCGCTTACCGGGCTCGACCTCGGCGGCGCAGGCGCGCAGGCTTTCCAGGCCAGCAAGCCACCGCTCGCTGAGCTGGCGGAACTGCTCCTCGAACACGTCTTCGGGGTAGACCGCCCGCCAGGCGGTGAGATCGTCGTAGGGGATGCCGACCATGGTGGCACGGTATCCGGTCGGTTCGGCGTAGAGCAGATTCCGCGGTCCGGCGTTCTGCGGGGCCGTGTAGAGCACGCTGATATGGAAGGGAAACTCCTTAAACGCCTGGCTGAACTGCTGGCAGGCCGCGCGCACTCGCGGCGCCACGGCCGCACCGAAGCGGGCGAGAATGACCTCGTCGGCGGGGCGCACCAGCAGCTCCAGAATGGGCGACGGGTAGCCACCCACCGTCCAGCTCAGCATCAGTCCGTCCACCTTCGCTGCCTTCAGCTTGCACAAGTGCTCTTCGACCAGGTCAAACGCTGGCAGCCAGGGCACGGCGGAGCACTCCCAGGTGGTGTTGAGCTGGACTTTGGCCACGGTCTTGAGTCCGCGGCGATGCGCCTGTTCCCACAACGGCAGGGCTTTCGGGCCGGGACCGACCTGCGAGATCGAGTAGTCGCGCACCTGCGCGGCGACGCCGCCGACGAGGGTCGGCAGGGCTTCCTCGCTGACGCACATCAGCTCGACGTCGCTCGGTAGCAGGTCGACCGCCTGGCTGGCCCATTCCAGCGGCCAGGCCCAGGTCCAGACGATCACCCGGGCTTCCGGCTTGGCGCTATGCACGCCCTCGGCAATCGCCCGGTTCACCTCGGCCACTACCTCGGGAGCGGTCCGCTTCGAACAGCGTGGGCAGGAAGGGGCACTACTGCGCGAGTAGCAGCTGGTGGTGTTTTCGGACATGCTGATGGTGAGGACGCCGGCTAGTTCTGGCACCTGTTTGAACACGAAAGCCGTGCTCTGGCGCAGATAGTCGAGTACGGCAGGTTGTGAGGTACACAGCGCCGCGACGCCCAGGCTCGGGAACTCGACGCCCTTCCAGTCCGGATGCGTATCGTAGAAGGAGAGTGGCATGCCGCGGGGTTCGTTGAGGTAGAGGTAGACGCCGATGCCAAAGGCCGCGGCGCGCTGGGCCAGTGCCCGGAGGTTGTGCAGCCGGGTCTCCCAGCCCTCGGTGTACTCCGGCGCGGCCTCCCAGGGGTAGAGCGTGTAGAGCAGGCCCTGCAACCAAACCCCGTTCACGCCGATGTCCGCCAACTTGGCCAGCAGCCCATCGGGAAAGGGGTCCAGATCCGGCGATATCAGCGGATCCCCGTAGAGCGCGGAATACGAATAGATCAGCCGCAGCCCAAAGGGCGATGCCACCGCCGCCGGGGCCTTGGCCGCTGGACTGGCCGGCGGCGCTGCGAAGGCCTTGAGGAAGCCGAACGGCGGCTCCCCGTCGGGCTGCTGCAGATCGGGGAACTCGCGTTCGATCACCGCCTTCAGCGCCGCCGTGCGCCGCTGCTCGTCCGCGCTCAGTGGCCGATAGGTGACCCGCGGCGCGTCGGGCTTGAGCTGGCCCAGCTTGATCCACAGAAAGTCATCCTCACGCAGGGTGTAGGCGAGCTTCGCCTCGGACCAGCCCAGCAACTGCCGCAACTGGTCGTAGTTGAGCAGGTGCCAGTTGGCCCGAATCAGGGTCACATAGCCCCGCGGCAGCCACTCGGGGATGACGTGCGGCGGCAGGCGCAGTCCCAACTCGCGAGCCAGCTCCAGGATGTTCTCTGAGGTGGTCTCCAGCAGCGTTGCCAGGCGTTCGACGGGAACCATCTCCCAGTTGCGCCAGACCACGGCCTGCTGGGTGGTGGGAAAATGCGCCAGGGCCAGCGCTTTCGGGTGGCTGCCTACCATCAATCCCGCCGCGCTCTCGGCGCTCGGCGGCTTAGCGGTACTCATCCGCAATCTCCTTGGCGGTGGCAAAGCGCGCCCCGCGTTTCTCCAGCCCGGCGCAGAGCCGGTCAAACTGCGCCAGGGCCTTGGCGCCGCAGTTCTTGACAATAAACGACTGCGGCTTCACCCGCGCTTCGCCGAAGTCGATCCAGCCCTGCGGCATCTCCTGGAACTCCCAAGGATGGAAGTAGAAACACAGCACCGGCCGGACCTGGCGCTCTCGTACGTAGGCGCTGAACGCATCGACCTTGGCCAGCAGCGCCGCGGCGCCCTTGGTGCGGAACAGCGGCCACTGATCGCGGTCGCGCTCGTACTCGGGGTCCTGGCTGACCATGCTCAGATCGCAGAAGTTCGGAATCTCCACCAGCTTCAGTCTGCCGGGCTTGGTCCAGTCTCGCGCCGAGGGATGATAGGGCGCGAACATCGTCCGGTAGTAGTACAGCGGCAGCGAGGCATCCGACTCGTAACCGAGCTGCTCCAGGACATTCACCACCTTGGTGCTGCCCCACAGCCGCGGGCAGCGGAAGCTGACCGGGCGCACCCCGGCGCACTTCTGCACCAGCCGCGTCGCCTCGGTGATCCGGCCTTCCACCTCACTCGGCAGCACCGGCCAGTTGTTGGGCAGCGGAAAGATGGGGTCGCCGAGGGTCTCATGCACCAGGCTGTGACAGCCGGTCTCATGGCCCGCGGCGCGCACCTTCCGCACCATCTCGGCGTTGTTCTCGGCCGCATGGCCCGTCCAGTAGAAGGTGGCCTTGATGCCACGCCGGGCAAACAGCTCCAGCAACCGCGGCGTGCCGTGCTTGACGCCCTCGTAGTTGGCCGTGAACGAGCCGACGTCGGTCTCCATGTCAATGCCGAACAGGACGTCGATCTGGGGGCGCTCTAGGCTCTTCATGCGTCTAATCCCCCCAGCCGCGCGTCCATCTTTGGACTCAGCGGAATGGCGCCCTTGGCCGTGATCTCGTAGCCGGTTTCGATGCGTACCCCGTTGAACTCCGGGTGTCCGAAGAAGCTCACGTCCACGCACACGGTCATGCCGGGCTTGAGCACATCCTTGCTCTGTGGACCGAAGAAGGGCGACTCCGCCTCGTGCAGGCCGATAGTATGCACAAACGGGCAGACCAGGTAGCGCATCAGGCCCTGCTTGATGAAATAGGCCCGCGCTGGCGCGTCGATCTCCTTGCCGATCCGGCCCGGAACCAGTTGCTCCCGGGTCAGCGCAAAGGCCTCCTTAAGGTACTTTACGCACTCTTTCTGGCGGCTGCTGTAGCGCCCCGACACCGGCAGTACATCGCCCATGACACCCGCATAGCCATTGACCTTGGGCGCCATGCCGATCATCACCAGCTCGCCGGCGGCCAGCTTCTTGGAGCTTGCCGTGGGCACCACTGCATTGGCGCGCGGGCCGCTGCCGACGATGGCGGTGAAGCCGAAACCGCTGGCGCCGCGGCAGCGCGCGGCATACTCACCGGCCGCCGCCACCTCGATCTCCGAGACGCCCGCCGCGACCTCTCCCTTCATGGCCTCCCAGCAGCGGTCGGCCAGCCGGAATGCAGCCCGGATCTGCTGCCGCTCCCAGTCCGACTTGGCATAGCGCAACGGCACAAAGTCGTCGGTGAGGTCGACCATCTCCACGCCCTTGAAGCCCTCGGCAATCTGGCGGTAGCACGCCGCCGGCATGCGACCGGCTCCCACCAACCCCACTCGCCGGATCGCGCCAAGCTTGGCGTTGAGCTCGGCAAACAGCTTCGGGAAGTCGCTGATGACCGCGTTGGGATACTCTTCATCAGGAACCATGAACACCGGAAAATTCCGCGTCTCGGTGATGGCGCTGTCGAGCTTAGCAAACGGTTCGCTCTCCGGACCGCCCAGAATCATCGGAGCACCGGTCCGCGGCACCAGCACCGCGCCGCTCTCAAACTGCGGACACCAGCCTGTCAGATACCAGCCGTTGCCGATGTTGAACTCGTCGTAGTAGACCAGAGCGAGGTCGAGGTTCTTTGCCCGCAGAAGTCCGCGCACCTGTTCGAGGCGCTGCTCGTACTCGGCCTGAATGAGGTATCCCATGACGCTCTCCCGTCTGCTTGTGGGCCGCTCCGCGACCCGTACGCCAAGGCGCCGTGACCGGCTTAGCCTAGACCCGAGAGCGCGGAAATCAAGGCTGGCTGGTGGCCAGGGCAGTCGATCTGCGGGTCCGAGTAGAGCCTCAGGAAAAAATGACGACCTGTGCAATAAGAGAGTCCGTCTGAAGCGCTGAAGGCGCGCTGCCATACCAGCCCAGGGCAACGCCCTGGGAATTGAATGGTGATGGGTTTGAGCCCTGTAGGGGCGAGCCATCTACCCTACCTTCGCACCGAGGTCGCATGATCCGCCCCTTCAGGGCTCGATCTTCGCTGTGGACGGGTACCCAGGGCGTTGCCCTGGGCGCCCGAAACGCCCCCTTGGGGCTGAATACCACGGCCCATCCTTATTGCACAGGTCGCGGCTGAACCCTGAACCCTGAACCCTGAACGCTGAACCCTGAACCCCAGGACCCGAGTAGTCACCACCTACGGAGCTGACCTGCGCCCCAGCTGAAGATGCGCCACTCAGGGCGTGTCGATGGGCGTGTTCAGCACAACCTCACGCAGGCGCTCCATGAAGGCGCGGTACTGCTCCCAACTGGTGTGCGACTGCACGAAGTGGTCCGGGCCGGGGATGAAGCGGCCCTTGCGAATCAGGCGGGCGGCCTTGACCATCTCCGCCTCCACCGCTGCGGGCCCCTCGGCCATGGCCTCTTTCTTCAGCCCCCCGATGGCAGCCATGCCCGGCAGGCGCTCCCGCAGAAGGTCGACGTCGTTACCCGCCAGCACTTCCCAGGGATAGATGGCGTTGACCCCCGCTTCCAGCATCACCTCGGCCAGGCGCATGGTGTTGCCGTCCGAGTCCACCAGGATAATGGGGATACCGTGAGCGCGGGCGAAGGCCTGGATCTTCTCGTAGTTGGGCTTCATGAACTCCCTGAAGGTGGTCGGCGAAATCATGGAGCCGTGCTTGCTGGCCATGTCCTCCCAGCACTCCACCAAGTCGTAATCGGTGTCCCGAACCATCTTCTCCCACACCCTGATCGCGAAATCGGTATAGCTATCCATGATGTCGTGGACCAGCCCCGGGTCGTCGTAGAAAGCCAAAGCCAGTGCCTGGTCGCCCATGAGTACCCGCGGAAAACCGTACACGCCCCGATGGGTGAGCTGCAGCGGGAAGTCGCGCCCTTGGTAGCCGGCAACCACCTCCCCCCAGTTGGCCGGAAAGCGCGCCGGATCATCGGGATCGAGGAACTCCGCCTTGAGGCGTTCCCAGTCCCGACGCGTCTTCACCGGAAACTCGACGGTCTGGTGGTGGTAGTCGGCCGCCCCCTTGATGTAGAGCTTGACCATGCCGTCGGCACGCCGCGCCGTGCGGGTGTCGGCGTCTTCGGCAATGACCTCCCAGCGCTGAACACAGGACACGTCCAGGTTCACCGGCGGACAGTCCCAGCCGCGGTAGCGCCCCTCGAACTGGCAGAGAGCATCGATCTCGTTCTTCAGCCCGGGCCGTTCCTGCTCCCAGCGCGGCAGGACGGCATGGGTCCCGCCAAAGACTTTGATAAAGGGTACGCGATCCGCAGGTTTACCAGTCAGGACGTTGACGAAGCGTTCGCGGGTGGTCATGCGGGACGGCTCCTTGCCCAAGCGTTACGGTGTGGGTAGCCGTGGAATGTACTCGGCGGGCCGCCGAGCGTCCAACGCCGCAGCGCCCGCCCGGCCTGCATCCGGTTGCGGCTCCCGCCTCGGCGTATTACGTTCCCAGCCGACGGTTTCGGACCGCAAGATCTTTCTGGAGCCAGAGGTTACACCGCGTCTGCCACGGCGGGCGCATACACACGACAGGATAGACCACCATGCGCTTGTCACAGCTGGTTGGACAACGGATCAAGGAAGCCCCCCGCGACGCCCAGACTGCCAGTCACATCTTCCTCCTGCGCGGCGGCTACTGTCGCCCGGTCTCCACCGGCATCTATACCCTGCTGCCACTCGGTTTCCGCGTAGCCGCCAAGATCGAAACGATCATCCGCGAAGAAATGAACCGCGTCGACGGCCAGGAAGTCCTCATGCCCGTGGTCCAGCCCGCGGAACTCTGGGAAGAGAGCGGACGCTATCTGACCGTCGGCCAGTAACTCCTGCGCTTCCGCGACCGCAATGACAAGCCCATGGTCTTGGCCATGACTCACGAGGAAGCCGTCTGCCACTTGGCGCGCACCGAGCTAAGTTCCTACAAGCAACTTCCCTGCATGCTCTACCAACTGCAGACAAAGTACCGTGATGAGGCCCGCCCGCGCGCTGGCCTGATTCGCGTCCGCGAGTTCACCATGAAGGATGGCTACAGCTTCCACACCTCGCAGGAATGCCTGGAAGCCTACTACCGCCGGGTCCACGAGGCCTACGAGCGCATCTTCCGCCGCGTCGGCCTGCGCGACTGCATCAGCATCGAGTCGGACTCCGGCATGATCGGCGGGGCCGTCAGCCATGAGTTCATGGCCGTCGCCGACTGCGGCGAAGACACCATCTTCGCCTCGCCCGATGGGCGCTACAAGGCCAACCGCGAATGCGCTGTCTCCAGCCCCGTCTTCACCAAGGAAGCTCCTCTGCCCCTGGAGAAAGTGCAGACGCCGGGAACCAAGAGCATCGAGGACGTGGCCGCCTTCCTGGGGGTCCAGCCGACCCAGACCGGCAAGGCGGTCCTCTACCGGGACATTGAGGGCAAACTGGTCTTCGTCTGCATCCGCGGCGACATCGAGGTCAACGAGGCCAAGCTGCGCAAGGTCTTGCAGAGTCCGCAACTGGAATTTGCCAACGACGCCGAGATCGTGGCCGCGGGGACGGCGCCGGGCTATGCCTCGCTGCTGAACCTCGATCTGACCAAGATGCGCGTCGTCGTGGACCGCTCGTTTGCCGAATCCAGCAACCTCGTGGTCGGGGCCAACCTCACCGACTATCACGTGCGCAACTTCAACTTCGAGCGTGATCTGACCCTGGAGCAGCGCGCCAAGATCACCCTGGCGGACATCGCCACCGTACGCGAGGGCGACCCCTGCACCCTCACCGGTCAGCCGCTCAAGATGCTCCGCGGCATCGAGGTCGGCAACATCTTCCAGCTCGGCACCAAGTACAGCGTCGCCATGAACGTGAACTACCTGGACCAGGACGGCAAGGCCAAACCTATGATCATGGGCTGCTACGGCATCGGCGTCGGCCGTACGCTCGCCGCAGTGATCGAGCAGAACCATGATGACTACGGCCCCATCTGGCCCGCCGCCATCGCCCCCTTCGACGTACACCTCTGCGCCCTGAACATCCGCGATGAGGCCGTGCGCACCGCGGCGGAGACGCTCTACCGGGAACTGCAGGCGGCCGGGTTCGACGTACTCTTCGACGACCGCGGCGAAAAGGCCGGCTTCATGTTCAACGACGCCGACCTGATCGGCGTACCGCTGCGCCTGATCGTGTCGCCCAAGACGCTGGCCGAGGGCAAGGCCGAGTTCAAGCGCCGCAGCAGCCCCGAGAAGACCATGATCGACCTGGCCCAGGTCGTCGCCAGGATGCTCGCCGAGGCCACCCCGGCCAAGCCCTGACGCACCACGGCGAAGGGGTCTGACGGGGCTCCCGCCGTACTTGGAGCCGGCACTCTCCGCCGTATCTGGAGCCGGCGTTCTCCGCCGTATCCCCTGGAGCGCTCTCCGCCGTACCTGGAGCCGGCGGTCCGCACCGGCCACGAGCCGGGGCTTCCGCCGTATCCCCTGGAGCGCTCTCCGCCGTACTTGGAGCCGGCGGTCCGCACCGGCCACGAGCCGGGGCTTCCGCCGTATCTGGAGCCGGCGGTCTCCGCCGTATCCCCTGGAGCGCTCTCCGCCGTATCTGGAGCCGGCGGTCTC
>CAIZKT010000733.1:0-3890 GCA_903933565.1 uncultured Victivallales bacterium
AGTTGAACGCCTTCGGGTTGGCGTACCTGCATGTGCTGGACGGGCTGGCATTTGGATTCCACGAGCAGGGCAAACCGATGACCCTCGCGGAGTTCCGCGCCGTGTTCTCGGGGCCGCTGCTGGGGAATTGCGGCTACACGCAGGAAACGGCGGCGGAGGCGATGGCCTCTGGCAAGGCTTATCTCATCGCGTTCGGACGGCCCTTCCTGAGCAATCCCGACCTCGTGGAACGCTTCGCGAACGGCTGGGAACTGAGTCCGCCGGCGGAGTTGAAGGTGTGGTCGGCGCCGACCGCGCGGGGGTACCCCGACTTCCCGTCACATCCCCGTGCCTGACGGGGGCGGCGCACAACGCGATGGGCTTCGTCGCCTCCGCCGCCAAGGCCATCAAGATCAAGACCCCCCTCACCCTGGTAGAAGGCGGCTGGGCCCCTCAGAAGAGCTTCTCGGGCCGAGGGTATGGGCCTCTGGTCGACGGAGTCTGAGACCGGTCAGCGCGCGGGCGACCCCCACGACGCGAGCTGGGCCGGGTCGAAGGTGTCGCGGTCCCAGAAAGCGCGAACCTGTCCGTTCTGAAGCAGATAGAGGCGAGGCGGGTTCTCCCCGATGTAGTTGAAGAACACGCCGGGCTCGACGCAGGTGAAGCGGAAAGCCGTGTTGGTCTGAGCGAGGAAGGCCGGCGCGTCGGCTGCCTTGCCGTAGCAGATCAGGTAGACGGGGGGCAGAGGCCCTTGCCGAGACCGTTCGCCAAGGCTGGAGACCAGGTCGTGGCAGTGCTCACATTCGAGACTCACGAACGCCACCAGGCAGGTGCCCTTGGTGAGGTCGGCGATCTGACCATCGAACTCGCGGAACCTGGCGAACTGGCTCTCTTGGGGTTCCGGGGGGATGCCGGTCTGGATCGGCTCAACCGCGATGTGCCGGATCGGGAACCCCAGGCCGACGACCAGGGCGCAGGCCACGGCAAGGCCGACCGGCACGCCCCATGCGCCCCGGGGCCACGCCTTGGTGCGCCAGTGGAGGTACAGGACGATGGTCAGGAGCGCCGCGTTCTTGAACAGCGAATGCAGAGGAGACATGGGGAGCAGTTCACCGAAGCAATGGCAGGAAGAGGTGTCGCCCTTCACGAACGCCAGGTAGGTCAGGTAAGCGCTGAAGCCCAGCAGCATGCCGCAGGCTGCCGGCAGCGTGAAGCGTCGGAACCAGGCCTTTGTGAAACAGGCCAAACCCAGGAAGAGTTCCGCCGCCAGCAGGCCTCGCACCGCGTAGGCTGCTACCTGCCGCGACGCAAGCAGGTTCTGCTGCACCACGTACAGCTCGAAGGCGCCCAGGGACATCATCTTGGCCACGGCTGAGATCACAAAGACGCAGCCCAGAAACCAAGCCAGAGCGGGAGTCTTCCATGACGATACGGGCGGCGGCAGTTGGGCCGTTGCAGGACCATCGGCGTCAGGCATCTGTGTCCTCCTGCAGGAGTTGGTGGAGAAGCGACCTCGACACTGTAGCCGCTTCGCCTGCCGGGCCAAGGACAGACGACACGGGTATCCGCGCACTGCGCTTCGCGATCTCAACGGGTCTATCCTTGGACGGTTCCGGAGTCTCCTCCGTCACCGCAGCCAACGCCGCAGCAGACCCTTGCGGGAGGGCGAAAGCCTCTACGCCGGTCTACGACGGTATGGGCTGGTCTACCTGTGCGGACCGCCCTGCGAATGCCTAGGGCTAAAAGACTGTCGGTGAGCCGTATACGGGAAATCTGTACGTACGGTTCGACGAGGGGCGCGGGCAGCCCCCGCGCCTACTCTACTGTCAGCCGTGGTTCATCTGAGGTCTGGTCATCGTAGACCTCAACCGCCCGCTCGTCGGAGAAGACGCTGTCTGCTTCCTTGGAATGCGCCCCTGCACGCCACGTGTTGTCAGCGGAACATCGGGAGATGCCGACCCGGAGGGCTGACACCCACGACCTGGGGACCAACCCATTCGAGGGACAGCGGCTCGTTACGGCCCGCGACACTGGTTGGCGTGAAGGTCTGTGTGAATCGCGGGACGGGCCATGACAGACGCAAGACCTCGCCCTTCCTTACGTCGTGGCAGACCACGTACGCATTCTGAGGGCCGCCCCACTCCACGGGCACGGTTCCGCCGTTGCGCGCCAGCACCACGCGTCCGCGCTCCGCCCAAGCGGGCGGCCGCAACAAGAACCGGCCGACCCTGAACGCGGCCACTTCGTATCCGCCATCCTCCGGCCGCCAGGCAGCGACTCGCGCGGCCGGGTGTTCCCGTGTAAACGCCAGGTTCACCCGCACCTCGTCCTGGTGTTCTTCCACGGCCGAGCGCCAGGCTTCCCAGATGCCCCGGAACCCCTCGGGCGGACAGCACCCCATCATGTGAATCCCGTTGTTGGCGATGCCGGGCGCGCCCAGCGCCGGATTGCCGGGATAGCTGACCCAATCGTCAAACGTGGCCTGTGCGACGAAACCTCCTTCGAGTCTGCGGAGTTCGCGCAGGGCATGCTCAACCACCATGGTCGGCTTGTCCGTGTGCAGACGCCGAAACAGCTCCTCGAAGGCATCGGTAAGAAAGAACTGCGACCTCGCCAGCGTGTTGCGCACCGTGCGCTCGATAGGGTCCCAGTAGGAGGGGGAGACGCCTTGGGCGAGCCAGGTGCCCAGGCTGATCATATCCCCCACCACGCAGATTTCTGTCCGGTATTCAGGCTGGGGGATGTGCTCCGGGTACCAGCCATGGTCCGTCCCATGCGACAACGTGAACTCGTAGACCTTGCGCGCCCACTCCGTGTAGCGCCGCTCGCCCAGCACGGCCCCCAGGTGTGCCACGCCCCAGACGGCATGCGTGTGGCAATGCACGTGGCCCGTGTAGGCGCCAGAGTCGGCGTCCACCCGCTGCGTTCCCATGTCCGGCTGGCTCCCGGCCAGGAAGCCTTCGGCAAAGGCTTTGGCCAGCGCCAGCGCCTCTTCGTCCCCGCAGGTCTCCCAATAGTGAACCAGCGGTTCGACAATGAACGGGTAATTGCGGCCATGCTGCTGACACCAGCCCTCCAGGAGCCATTGCCCGTTTTTCCACGGGGCGATGCCCATGTACCAGGCCTTGTCTCCATCCCACTGCGCCAGGCGGCGCAAAGCCTCGAATACCTGCCGCGCGCGTTGTCGGGCGCTCTTGTCCCCTTGTCGAGCGTAAAGCTCGCACAGGGTCACGAGCGCTTTCGCGCTGGTCCATGTCCCGACATAGCATCCCTCCTCCAGGCGTCCGGTATAGGCTGAGGGATTGATCCACGCCAAGCCGTCATCGCGCAGGTAGTCAAGCACACGCGCCCGGACGCCTTGCTCGACGGGGCAGGCGTCTGGCTCACCGGCCATAGCCCGCAGGTGGCGGTACTGCCACTCCATGCGGCTGTCCGTATCGCCCAAAGAGATGGGGTCGTACCCGTAAACGTTCGGCCGCACCCATTCTGGGTAATGGCCGGGAATGCCGAGTGGGCCCAGGGAGAACTTGCATTCAAAACCTCGTGAGGGATCCGGATTGCCGCGCAGGTAATTGAGCCCGGCCCGCGCCATGGCGACCAACTGCAACGGGTCGGGAACACCAGCCGTCTTGGCTTCGTCTCCTTTCCCCGCTACCGTCAACATGCCCCGGAAATGCGCGCCGAGGTGAACGGCGGGATTACTCATGGCTACCTATTCCTCCTTCTTGTTCCAAGTGAACGTGATATGGGCGTCCAATCGTAGAACTCGGGAAGGACGCCGATGAACCATGCCCTTGCCCACTGGGCGGCAGCTTATCACGCGGCTGGAACTTGGCAATACGTCTTCATGTTTGAATACATGTGACGACTCCGGTGCAACTGCGTATCCTGCCCCAACGGGGCTGCGTACC
>CAIZKT010000734.1:0-4859 GCA_903933565.1 uncultured Victivallales bacterium
AGCCTCTCCACAGCGTAAGCCGACTCCTCCATCTCATTCTCGTTTGCATCGAGGTAGTTGTTCCAATCGTTGAAGAAGTGGATGCCTTCGTGGACAAGCAACAGGTAGCCCGAGGGGGAACCGATAGCATCAGAGGGTACATGGACCGTGTTGAAGAAGGACGAGTAGTAGGGTTGCGACGATGGGGGACCGATTCTGAAGTGGTATGGCGACCTCGCCTCCAGAAAGGAAACGAACCTGTTTCTGAAACCGGATATACCGAAACAGGACCCGACCCTCGCGTTCGCGAGTGAGTCAAGGCTGCTCGCGACCTCACCGATATAGGTCGCCTTGTCACTGCCTGGCGAGGGCGGGGGCCATGCGAACGGCGGTCCTGGCGGCGTGGGTGGCCAGAAAGGGATCCCCGGAACCCCTGGATATGCCGTAACTAGCCCGATGGAGTCAACCCGATCGCAGGGATCACCGGCAACGAAGCCGAAGCTGTTCGCCCCGCCCCGCTCCCCTATGGGATCCCGGCTCGTCCAACGCCCCAGTCCTGGGCTGTAGTAGCGACGGCCCGCTACTACACCGATGTTTGCTGGTCGCACGTTCCAGCTTCCCAGAGAACGGGGGGTGCTGGGCTTCCAGGCCTGCCGGGGTTTCTGGTGTCGAGTCCCTTCCATGCCATGAAGATAGAGGGGAGTGGGGCCGAGGGCAAGGCGCGTAGTGCTGCGGCGGCTTTGGCCGTGCGAACGGCACGGGCGGCCCTCAGATGGCCAGGCACGGAACGGGACTGCAGAGCGTCAAAGTAGCTTCGGGAGTCCGGGGGCCGACCCTACTACCCCGGCACCGTTCCGCCAGGGAGGGGGTACCACCGCAAAGCGCCCAAGGCTCACCGGTGTTCCTGCCCGGCCTCTACCGTGCTGCTCCTGATCGTCGCCCAGCGCTCCCCACTCTCATACAGAATGCGCCCGTCCAGGTACCCCACATAGCCCCATGCCCCCCTCTTCTTCTGCACGAGCACAATGCAGTCGCGCGACTCCCCCAGGCTGTGACCCCCTACGTACCAGTAGGCCACATCGGACTCAGGCAGTTCAGACCAGCTCCCGCGAGGCCACTTCCGGGGGTCGAGCAGTAGGCTGGTGTCGTTCTGGCCAAGAATGCCGAGCGAGTACAAAGCCAGCAGGCCTCTGTGACCGTTCTGAGGAGGAAGATGACCGTCGCCGTACTCGGATGCATACTGGTGCAAGGCTACCATCAGGTACTTCATCTGGGTGTTCGCGTCGTACATCGCCGCGTTGCGCATGAGTGCTAGCAGCGTGGCCAAACTCGCCAGTACGACAGTGAGGACCATGGAAACCACCAACAGCTTTTTCCGTGGAAGCGCCATCGCGTTACTGCCACTCCACTGGCCCGAGGTACTTGTCTAGCTCATACTCGAGGCAGACGGGGGCCCGCGGGTTGAGGTAAGCGTACCTTACGCATGCCCCGCGGTTGGTCCCGGCATACGGGCTGATCCGCCAGGGCGACGCCAAGCAGCACTTGGCGAGGATGTCGCGGGTGCACGTCTGACAGTTGTGTCCTGGCCACATCCCCGCGCAGTTCCGCTGTCTCCCACCGACCATTCCGGGGAGAATGGGATCCTCGGGACTGCTGAGAGTACCGGCACATGCGGCCAAGTCACCGGCAGTGGCACACCGGCAGGGGGTTCCGTCATCAAGGTGGCCATCCGTGCGCAGGGCAACGGGATGCTCGGTGATCGCCATGCCTGTCTTGCTTACCTTTGCGCAGGGGCCATACTGGACGTGGCAATGCGTCAGACTGAACATCGTCGCGTAGCAGCAGACACGGTATGATCCGGCTGTGGTAGAAGCCGCAGCCCGCTCCGCGGCGCTCCGCTCACAGCACGACGATGAAAGGCCGATGTAGTCCCATCTGCCGAGTGGGGCATTCCCGGTGAACGCAAGAACGTTGGTCCCGCCCTTCTCTCCAATCGGATCCCGACTCGTCCAGCGCCCCAGGCCCGGGCTGTAGTAGCGACGGCCCGCTACTACACCGACGTTCGCTGGCCGCACGTTCCGAGGCCCCAAGGACCAAACGGTACCGCGTTTCCGCACGGCCCTGTTTCTGGGCTGGCGCGTTCCGTTCATGGGACCTCCATAGGGGCGTCCAGGCACGACCCCGACGGGGATACAGAAGCCGGGCCGTGTTGCGTAAGGTCAGGTGGCCACGTGGCCTTCGTCACGGAGCAGTCTCTTCAGCTGCTCTCGCAAGACGGGGAGATTGCCCTCGATGATGCCCCAGACGGTTTCACAGGACACCGAGGCGTAACCATGTACCAGTCGGTTCCTGAACGCAATGATCCGAGACGAGTCCGTGATCAGTGAGCCCAGTTCAGGAGCCCTGCGCAGCGCCTGGTTGAGAGCCTCCCCCACGATCTCGAACTGCCGCTCCACTGCGGACCGTAGCATGGGATTGGCCGCGTAGTCACCGAACCCCCTGCCGGCGACAAACTCAGCAATGAGGTCGGCAGCCTGGTCCATGTCGAAGAGATACTTGCGGACCTCAAGCGGCAGCATAGAGCAACACCCGCGTCTGCTCAACCATCTGGATGAAGAAGGGGTTCCTCACGGGCTTCTCCTCCACCAGGTCCACAGGCAGGCCCAGCAGCCCCTCCAGATCCTCCAGAAGGCCGAAGTAGCTATCTGCATGCTCCCGCGGGAGCATCGGCAGGAAATCCACCAGGAGATCGACATCGCTGCTGGCCGGGTCAAAACCGGCGCCGGTGGCAGAGCCAAACAGCGCCAGTCGCCGGACCTGGCGCTTCTGGCAGATGTCGGCGATGTGTTTGAGGTTACTTTCCAGTAGCGTTATCACGGGGGCGCTTCCTTGAGAGCCACGGGCCGAAGCTGCCGCGGTGTGGTCTGTGCGGCCGGCCTACCGACCTTGAGTCACAATACACAGTGGGCGTAGGAAACGCCAGCAGGGGCTGTCTGCCGGGCAGCAGGTGAAACACAAGGGGGGACGACGCAGCAGAGGGACTCGCCAGACGGCCCTACAGGTGTAGTACACATACGACGGCAGCCATTTCCCGCGCTTCCCTACCATCTCGGAAACAACGGAATTCTGAAATCCTGCGTCGCTAGAGGTTGCGGTCCAGTGAGATGATGGCGTTTGCCTGGACCTGGATTCTGCCGAACTGCTGGTGGATTCTGGCCGCAGAACCCCGGGCGGTGCTGCCGTTGAGCGCCCAAAGATGCGCCTTTGGCGCGCAACTGGCAACGCCTCACACCTCTGAAGGTACTACCAGTCCGATGGTTATGCAACGGGACGGACGCAGAAAACGCAGAGTGACAGCGTCTCAGCGTCGTGGCCCGCCGACGCTGACGAAACCCGACGGCCACAGGGGCTAACCGGCGCCTTGCCCCGGCCGTCATCCCCAGCGGGGTGAGCCCAGTGCCGCTGTGAGAGACGTCGAAGGAACCTGAGGAGTCGAGGGCGACCCCACTGCCACAAAGACTGCGAAGTAGCCTCGAGAGCAGAGGTCCGACCCCGTTGACTGCCGCTCGGCTACCCACCGTCGGGCCGTGTACACCAGAGAGCGTAATCCCTGGGATGCGCCAGATCGAGCCCTCCTGAGTGCGCCATTCCCGGCTTTGCTCCCGGCTCCTGGGCGACGTAACCCTGACTCCTCATGGGCTACGGCTCTGCTGAACGTGGGTGGCAGACGTCCATAGCCGTAATATCGTCGGGCGTGCCCCATACACCGTCGGGCCCTAACGACGCGGCGTGCTGTCGGCTGGCGTGCTGTCCCGGCGTGGCACACGGATAGAGGACGAACCGGTTGCCCCACGGGTCAAGCATTGGCCCTCCCCTGTCCCAGCTCTTCGGGCAGTCCAGCGTGTACGTCCGAGCCAGCCTGGCGATGATCCTGTCGGCCTCAGATGGCGGGATCGTCGCCTCCGGGTAGGAAGAGGCGCCGGGAGGCGTCGAGGCGACGGCCGAGAAGTCCGTCTCGCGCTGCGCCGCTAGCGCAGCCTCGATGGACACGACTGTTGCCCTGGCCGTGCAGATCCTGTGGGCGCGCAGCGTTTCCCGCGCAACCCAGCCTGCCGCACCTGAGATTCCCAACAGCAGGGGCAGGCACAAGAGGAGGATTCGCCGGTTTCTCTGCATCGGTGCCATTCTCCGCAACAGCGGGAGCCGGGACTCTGCGTGCAAGCAGTTGCTAACGAGGAGCAAGAGGTGTAAGTGGGCGCACCGTCTGACTCCTGCACATCGCCCGGCATGTGGTCCCAGGACGACGTATCGCTCCCCAGTAGCCTCGCCAGTCAGCGGCTGAATCCTGGGGATCTGTTTCGCTTTCCTGGCGGAGAAGGATGAAGCAGACCGCACTGACAGGCCCGAGCGAACGGACAAGGAGGCATGCTCCCACGCAATGGCGGTAATCGCCTTGGAACGGATCGATGATACCAGGGAACTCATCGTGTTCTATCCTCTCGGCCTCTGCCGGGATGCGCCAAACCCGGGTGAAGACCTCGGATAGATACGGGCAGCAGACAGCTCCTGAGCCGGCAGGTGGCGGAGTTGGGGGGAACAGGCCATCTGTGGGAGGAAGCGGCGGCCACGGCGGGACAGGGGGCCAGTTGGGTGGCCAGTAGGGCAGCCCTGGGTCCCCGGGCCACCCCGGGCCAACTAACCCGAGGACGTCAGTCCGGTCAATGGGATCGCCCGCCGGAAATGCAAACCGGTTCGATCCTCCCCTCTCCCCAATCGGATCCCTCGACACCCACCTGCCCAATCCGGGGCTGTAGTAGCGGCGGCCCGCTACTACACCGGTGTTTCCGGGCCGCACGTTCCGGCTTCCCATGGACCAGGGG
>CAIZKT010000735.1:0-8586 GCA_903933565.1 uncultured Victivallales bacterium
CTCTCGTTCCCACGCTCCGCCCGGTGACGGCGAACCCGCGACTTCCGCGGCTGGGGGTGCCGCCGCGAAACCGTAGCGGCGGGATGGCGGATCAGAGATGGACATCGAAATCGGGATCGAATCAACGGGGGGGGACTCGGACACTGCGTCCCCCCTCGTCTATCGACCCACCACGGCGGGCAGGCCCTCGACCCTCTGCGGTTCTTAGACAAGCGAACCCCTACGGAGCTGACTTGCGCCCGGGCCGAGCGCCATCCTTGCATTCCGCCGCGCTCCGGTGTAACGTCCGCAGCCGTGACCCGACGGTCGAGAGTGCCAGTGCTGCGACACCACGAGGATGACATGGATTCCGGCCCCCAGAAACGCTGCCTGCTCTGCGGTCAGGACGTAGCGCAAAACGCGGTGAAATGCTCGTCCTGCGGCAAGGGCCGCTTTGAGACTGAGAAGCGCCACGCGGTGCCGCGTCCGGCGTCGGCTGGGCCCCGCGCTGCCGCCGCCCCCGGCGTCGGTGCGCCTTCCCGGCAAGGCGGACCCCGCCGACCGGAGCCCGCCGCCACGGCGGCCCCGGCAGCGCCCCCCGCTAGCGGCTTTCTGGCCCGCCTGTTGGCACGCTTCACAGGAAAGCGCTGAGAGCCACTGCGGCCGCTCAAGGCGCCAACGTCAGGCGTTCCAGGACCCCGTCGGCGTGGACCACCCAGAGGGCCGGTGGCTGGGCCAGCAAACGGACCACCGCCGCCCGCGAGCCAGAGCGGCTGGCGATGACCCGCCCGGTGTCGGCAGCCAGGATGCGCAGAGTTCCAAAACGGCCCCCAACCGCGACTTCGGCCTGGCCATCGCCATCCAGATCGCCCGACCACAGACAGCGCGTCTTCTCGCTGGTTTCCACCGTCCAGACCTCCTCCAACGAGATCGCGCCATCCGGACGCAGCGGCCCAGCGCGGTAGGCGCTCACGGCGCCCATGTCGGTGGCCGCCAGAACCAGTGCTCGCTCCTCGCCAGGGAGGACCGAGAGCGCCGTGAAAGAGCCCGCCCGGCGCCCGCCCATCAGCCCCGCCTGGGGCCCGGCGCCCCAGTAGCACATCAGGTACTTACTGCCTCCGACCAGGAAGTTCAGCGGCGCCTGCGCCCCGTAAAGCGCAACGGTAGCCACGCATTGGGGCTCGTCGATATTGATGCCGACGTTGGTGTCGTTGTGGAAGTTGGCCGGCAGTTTGACCTGCCCTGCCCCATCGATCAGTTGCGCCTTCGGGTAGCTCCAGTTGAACAGCGCCAGCCATTCCTGCCGGCCATCGGCGTCGAAGTCGGCCACCGCGCCCTGCTCGAAGTTGCCCGAGATCAGGCCACGCATCAGGCACAGGTAGCGCTCCCACTTGAGCTGACCGCGCGGGTCGAGACAGTGAATCCAGGTGGCCCCGACCAGGATCTCACTCTCGCCGTCATGGTCCAGGTCCGCGAAGCGCAGGTAGTCGACCCCGACCGGCGCCATCTTGCCCGGCTTGGTCTGAAAGCCCCACACCGGCACACCCGTGCTCGCGGCCAACGCCACCACCTTGCCCTCTTCACTGCCCGCCACCACGGTCGCCTGTCCGGCAAGCTCGCCGACCTCCAGCACCCGCACTCGCACGTCCGGCACCTGCCACAGACGGCCACCAGCGCCGTCGTAGGCTGCGACCCCTTGCGGTCCGCCGACGTACCAGACCTCGGCATACCGACAGGCGTCGGCGAGGGGAAAGCGCAGGTCGAGAGTGGCACTCTGCACGCCAAAGGATGGCGGCGGGGGCGGTTGCTGACCAGCCACGCGCTCGGGAGCCGCCGCGGCCAGGTGCAGGGCCGCGGTGAACAGCGAGCGCAACCTCGCTTCGACATCGCGAATCCGGGCCTGAGCGCCCTCCCCGGAGACGACCGTCTGCACCCCGGCTGCATCCGTCGCGGTGACCGGCTGGTCCGTCAGCACGCGCATCGGCGTTCCCGGCGACCAGATGATGTCCACCGGCGCACTAAACTGGAGCCAGGGTTGCTCGGGAGTGCCGAGGCGAGTCACCCGCGACAGGTTGCCCGACTCCGCCAGCAGGCGATAGGCGCCCAGCGCTGCTTGGTTGCCAGGCAGAGAACCCACTCCGTAGAGGGCGTCGCCCCGCTCATCGTGCAGCCACAGCAACGCCGACTCCGGGCCAGCGTCGCGAAGCGTGACGCGCTCGAGGCTGGCCAGGTCGGCGCTGGCTTGCAACACCGTGGCAAAACCCAGGGCCTCGCCGGGCTTGAGGTGGACGCTCTTATCCTGCTGGAATATCCGCACGATGGGTTCGGCGTAAGGGTAATAGGTCGGGAATTCCTCCGGCGCCGGCAACTGCGCGGTCTCGAGATCGAGGCGGCCCGCGCCCGTGCTCAGGATGCCACACCAGCGGCCCTGTTGCTCCAGCGTCAGGCCGCGCTGGTTCAGCGTCGGCACGCCCAGGCCACGGTAGCTGCAGCGCGCCACAAAGTCGCCCTCCTCGCGGGCCAGGACGCGGTCCAGGACCACGAAACGGCGGCCCGGCTCCCAGATGAGGGTGCGCTCCCAGTCGGCGCCGGAGAAGTCCTCGAATACGGTGGTCACGCTGTGGCAGTCGCCGGTGCTGAGGCGCCCGCGCAGTTTGGCCTCGTGGACTTGGTAGCTGAGCTTGCCGTTACGGGTGATGGTGAGGCCACTGTGGTCCTTGATGGAACGGCTCGAATAGGTGTGATCGACCAGCCACATACGCCCCAGCGCGGTGAAGTTGATGAGCGTATTGACGTCATCGTGCATGTGCCCAGCCGGACCCTTGGGGTAGCCTGCCGGCGTGCCGAACTTGCCAGCGCCATCCAGCAGCAGGTACTGCCCCTCGGCGGTCCAGTTCTCGCGAAACACAATCTTGTTGAACCACTCCGCCCCAACCGTAACCTCAGGGTCGGCGACAAGCGTTGGCGAGCCCTCGCCCTTGCGCAGGGTCTGCTGGTAGATCGGGAACACGGAGACCTGCGGCTCGGTTGCCGGCGGTCGCGTGGGCACCGTGAGGTCGAAGGGGATAGCCGTCTGGTAAGTGCGCAGGCCGCAGTTTGCGGGCATCAGGTTCTGCACGACCCAGCTCAACTGCTCATCGCGCAGGAACCACGCCGTCGGCGCCAGGGCCTCATAGACCGCCGGCTGGCAGATGCCCGGCGAGTCGCCGAAACCCGTCTGCAGGCCCAGGTTGTTCAGGCAGCACGCCGCGATGTATTCGGCCTGGCACCGGGCAATGCCACGCTGGAAGTAGGTCAGATCGCCGGTCCGGAAGGCGTAGCGCAGGGTCTGCTCGGGACAGTAGCATAGGTAGCCGGACGCATCCTCGAGAACCTGGAAGCTGGCGCTCTGTCCAGCAAACGTAGCGCGGGCCACCTGCATCCATCCGGCCGTCTCGGGCAGGCTGTAGTAGCGCTCGAAGTAGCTCCAGGCGTTCAGCGTGTTCAGGGCGGAGTTGGTCCCGTGGTTCTCGTCCACAACCTGCACGTGTCCCTGCTTGACCAGCTCCTGGGCAGCTCGCTTCTCGTACCCCTGCTGGGCGTCGGCAAGCAGCGCATTGGTGATCTCGAGGCGATCCTGGTCCGTCCACACGGGCAGCTCCTCGACCACGTCCCACCAGATGACGTGTCCCGCCGAGGCGGCCTCCATCTCCACCCGTGACGGCACGACCGACAGCAGATGCCGGTTGCGGTCCAGGACGGCCTTCATCAGGGGCGGCAAGCGCGGATCACCGTTCCAGAAGTAGGTCTGGGCGATGCGGGCAATCGCCCCGGTGACCGTGGCGAGGTTGCCCTTCTCGCTGCGACAGACGTCTCCCTGCGCCGTCGCCAGACCCAACGCTTGCAGGTAGGCCTGGAAGTAGTCCAGACCGCTGAAGGCCGGTTGGCGCTTGGACGACAGTGAATCTGCCGGGGCTGGAAAGAAGCGCTGCGTCGACGGCTTGAAGCACACCTCGAGCAACGGCCCGTTCAAGGTGATGTCCCGGCCGGAGGCCGAGAGGTAGGTGTCGCAGAACACCTCTACCGCCCGCAGTACCCCGGCCTCATCGCTGCCGTTCAGACAGAGGACATTGGCCCCCCGGCCGAAAGGGTCATGCACGGTACGGATGGCGTAGCCCCCCGCGCCGGGATAGAGCGAGTCGGCGACGACGTAGCCACGCCCCCAGAGCACGGCGAGCAACTCGTTGTCGTTGATGTTGCCCAACGCCACCAGGTGCGGTCGCGTGCTCTGTGACGCCGCCGGCCAACGCGTCCAGGCGCCGCGCCCGGCGACCTCCACCGGCAGCGCCACCCCGCCGGCCTGCGTCAGGCGCGCATTGAGCAACGCCGCCGGCGCATAGTCGGCCCGCGGCGCTACCAGGGTCGCTTGTGGCTGGCCGTCCCGGACCAGCGGGAGAAGCGGGTACAAGGGTTTGAGCAGCGTGATGGGCAGCGCCCAGGCGCCGCTGGCGAGTATGAGGAAGAAGCAGGCAACGCGCATGGAGCCAGCCCTTTCCAACCACAATCCGACCGTCGGCGAAGCCCATCGGGGCTTGCTCAAAGGTAACTACTCAGGTGGATCGCCAGGTTCACAGTACCAGCTTCAGCCGCGTCCGGGCGACGGATGTCCGTCTCCGAGACGAGGGATTCCGCCTGAAGGCGGTACCCCAAACGGTGACGCGCCACGCTCAAACCGGGCACCTGAGTAGTTGCGCTCAGAGGCCGAATTCGGCCGCATGGCAGGGCGCGCCGAGCAAGACGCGGCGGTCGGGGATGGCCTTCTTCAGGGCCGCCAACTCGTCCAGGCCGCTGTCCGTGAGGGGCAAGGCGATCTGGCCGCCCTCGACCACGCTACGGCACATGCCAGCCATGATCTCGAATCCGGCAAAGGCGCTCGCGAAGCAGTTCTGGTGGGCGGGGATTTTGCCATCCAGCCAGTCGGCCATCTCCTGGATGTAGGGGGGCATGTCCGCGTCGTAGCTCATGGCGCCGTCACCACTCATAGCGCCGCCCTTGGTCACGGCGCGCCAGCCACCGTTGGTGAGGACTTCGGCGAAGCCATCGGTGCCTTGCGCGCCGATGCGGTTCTTGCCCCACCACTTGGCGACCTCGGGCTGATCAGGAGCGCCCGCGCCGCATTCGAGGAGGCCCCGGATGCCGCCGGCGAACTGGATGAAGCCCGCGATGTAGTCGGGGGACGGATGATTGTCCGCGAGCTTGCTCCTGCCCGCAGCCTGGGCCATAACCCACTCTGCCGCCGGATTGCCGGCGTACCAGCGCATATAGTCGATCATGTGCGTACACATGTGCAGCATCCAGCCGGGCGTCGTGGCGTAGACCGTGTGGACGCGACCCAGGGCGCCGCTGGCGATGATCTCTTTGACCCTCTGGTAGTGCTTGCCGTAGCGATGCTGATGGCTGACCACCACTTTCACCGCCGGATGCGCCGCCAGCAGCGCCTTGATCTTCAGCGCTTCCAGGCTGGTCGCCGCCAGCGGCTTCTCAAAGGCAATCAGCTTGGCGCCACAGGACACGCCCAGCTCGAGCAGCGGTAAGCGGATACTCGGATGCGTACAGAAACAGAACACGTCAGGCTTGACCTGCTGCGCCAGTTTCACCGCATCCGTACCATAGGCCGCACCGCCAAGCTGGGCCGCGAGGTCCGGCAGGGCCCCCGGCACAATGTCGCAGATGCCGACCACCTCAAAACTCGGATTCGCCTTGAAGGCAAAAGCGTGGTGCTTGCCACGCTTGCCCAGGCCGACAACCATGGCTCTGTATTTCGCCATCAGAGTACCTTTCAGCCCTGGGTTTTGTCCCAAGCGCAGACCTTCTCAATCGTGTGCTGGATCTCTTCGGGACGCAGCTCGGGGAACATCGGCAGGCTAATGCAGCTCGCCGCATTCTTCTCGGCGTTCGCCACGCTGCCCACGGTGCGAACCTGCTTGCCCCACGGGTACCCTTCCTGCTGGTGGATCGGAATCGAGTAGTGCGTCTTCGCATCGACCCCGTTGTCCACCAGGAACTTCAGCATGGCCGCGCGCTTGCCGGCGTCCTTGGTCTCGATGACGTAGAGGTGATAGACGTGCCGGTAGCCCGGGGTGTGGTAGGGCAGGTCGATGTGCTTGCAGCCTGCCAGGCCAGCATCGTAGAGCTTCGCAATCGCGATGCGCTGATCGGTCCAGGCCGTGATGTGGTTCATCTTGGCGATCAGCACGCCCGCCTGAATGTCGTCAAGACGGCTGTTGAAGCCGTAGGAGTGCTGGTCGCGTTTGGCCGAGCCATGATTCCGCAGCTTGCGCACCTTCTCGTTGATGTCGTCGCGGTTGGTGAATATCATGCCGCCGTCGCCGAAGCAGCCCAGGTTCTTCTGGATGATGAAGCTGGTGCAGACCGCGTCGCTGAGTTCGCCCTGGCGGAAGGTGTCACCGCGGCCGTCGATGCCCTGAGCATCATCCTCGATGACGATCAGGTGGTGCTTCTTGGCGATGGCGCTGATGGCCGTCATGTCGGCGCACTGACCGTACAAGTGGACCGGAATAATGGCCTTGGTCTTGGACGTGATGGCCTTTTCGATCAG
This sequence comes from uncultured Victivallales bacterium, assembly GCA_903933565.1. Taxonomy (GTDB): domain Bacteria; phylum Verrucomicrobiota; class Lentisphaeria; order Oligosphaerales; family JAFGRS01; genus CAILUI01. The sequence goes on from CAIZKT010000735.1 coordinate 6,578, forward strand.
CGCCGGGTCGATGTTCTTGGTCTTCGGATCGCAGTCGACGAAGACCACGGTGGCGCCGACGATCCAGGCCGCCTCGGCCGTGGCAAAGAAGGTGTTCGGATGCGTGATGACCTCGTCCCCCGCCCCAACCCCGAGGGCAAGGAGGCACAGCCAGATGGCGTCGGTGCCATTGCCCACGCCGATGGCATGCTTGGTACCGAAGTAGGCTACGGCCTGTTTCTCGAACGCCGCCAGCATGGGCCCCTGAACGTAGTTGCCGCTCATCAGCACCTCGTTGATCTTGGCGTCAATCTCGCCCTTGATGCTGAGGTACTGCCGCACGTGCCCGTAGAATGGTGCTTGCATTGCTTGCCGTTTCCTTGGTCTGCGCCACTTGTCCCACCTGCCCGCCGTTCACTCGATCGGCCGGCCGTTAAGGCTGGGTACTTTAGTGCCGGGGACGCCAGTTTCTACTCGTTCGGCAAGGCAGACTGGGCGGTTTCAAGATAACCAGCGTGCTGGCGGTTGAGTCGCGTTCCGCGACCGCTTCGGGACTCATTCTGGGCCCGCCGGAACCAGCCAGGCCCGTTGGAGGGCGACGCTTGCAGGTGCCGGCAAGCGCCGCTAAGGTGACGGCTCTCAGCCCGGACTCCCTATGACCTTTCGCGCAACCATCCTCGGCCTGGCGGGCGCCGCCTTCATCTGCGGCTTCTGTTTCTTCAACGACTGGGTATTGCGCCAGACCTACCTGGTCGGCAACAACATGCCCGCCTCGATCTACGGCGCGCTGCTTCTCGCGGTCGTCTTGCTGAATCCGCTTCTGCGGCGCTGGCGCCTCACGGGCCCCGAACTAGCGCTGGTCCTGGCGCTGACTCTGGTCGGTGCCGCCGTGCCGGGCGGCGGTCTGGTGCGCACGCTGATTCCGACCCTGGTCATGCCGCACCATATCGCCAAGACCCAGCCCGCCTGGAAGCAGGCCCGCATCGTCCAGCAGGTCCCGCCCCAGATGCTGGTCGACCCCGAGGCCAATGAAGACCGCGTCGTCAGCGGTTACGTGCAGGGCTTCAGCCAGGGCGGTCAGCACGTCTCGCCCCTGGCCGTCCCGTGGCAGGCCTGGGCGCGACCGCTGGCCTACTGGCTGCCTTTCACCTTGACCCTCTGGGGCGCCCTGATTGGGCTGTCGCTGCTGCTGCACCGCCAGTGGTCGCAGCACGAGCATCTCCCCTACCCCATCGCCCGCTTTACCGCGGCGCTGCTCCCCGGCGACGACGGCGCCTGCCCGCCGACGCTGCGGCAACGCGGCTTCTGGGTCGCCGCGGGTCTGGTGTTTGCCATCCACCTGAATAACTTCGCCGCGGCCTGGTTTCCAGACGTCCTCATCCGGGTGCCCACCGAGTTCGACTTCACGGCTCTGGGCAAGCTCTTTCCGGGGTTCAGCCGCAGCGGTGGCCTGGGGCTGTTCAAACCGCATCTGTACCTGATCATCGTCGGGCTGGCCTACTTCGTGCCGGCAGACGTGGCTTTCTCCTTCGGGGTGGCGCCGTTCCTGTGGTACTTCCTGGCGGGGGTTCTGGCGAACTACGGCATCAACCTCATGGCGCCGATCGAGGGGACTTCCTACCTGTCGCTGAACCCGCAGAGTTTCGCGCTTTTCGGGGCCAATCTCGGGGTTATCGCCACGGTGGCCTACAGCGGTCGCCGCTACTACCTGAGCGCCCTGCGCCGGGCCGTGGGTCTGCCGACGCCCGACGAACTCCCCATGGAGGCGGTCTGGGGCTGCCGTGGTTTCCTGGTCCTCGGCCTGCTCCTGATCGTGCAGCTCTGGCTGGCGGGAATTGACCCGCTGCTGGCCGCGCTCTATGTCCTGATCATGATCATCGGCTTCACCGTGCTCAGCCGGGTCATCGCCGAAACTGGCCAGATCTACCTGAAGTCATACTTTTGGCCCTGCGTCGTGCTCTGGGGGCTGCTGGGAGCCCGCGCCGTCGGCCCGCGCCAATTGCTGATCCTCATGCTGGTGACCACGGTGC
>CAIZKT010000736.1:0-1947 GCA_903933565.1 uncultured Victivallales bacterium
CGTCTCCAGGAGCTGCGCCAGGAACTGGCCGATGGTGGCCTCGACATCGCGGCGGTCGCCGCACGCAGCGCGGAGATCGAGGAGGCCGAACGCTGGGCCGCCATGGCCGAACTGGAGCGACGCTACGCCAGGCAGCTTGCGGTCTGGCATCTGCGCGACGCCCTCGATCTCAAGCTCGAACAGGCGCGCCAGGGCGCCCTGGCGCCCAGCCTGAGTCGGGTCGTCGTGGCGGCTGTGCCCGACCCCCCGAAGCTGCTGATGACGATGCTGGAGCGCTGGGCCGCCGCCGGGGGCTCGGTCGAGGTGCTCGTTGCCGCGCCGGACCGCGAAGCCCTCGTCTTCGACGCCTGGGGGCGCCCCTTGCCCGAAGCCTGGCAGCAGCGCGAGATCACACTGCGCCCCGCGGATCTCTGGCTGGAGGCCACGCCCGACGATCAGGCTGGCCGGATCGCGTCGGCTATCGCGGCGGGCCGGGGGGCCGCGGCTCCGGGCGCTACGGCCTTGCGACCGCAGCTGGCGGTCGGTGTCCCCGACCGCGAAACGGTCGCGCCGCTGCAGCGGGAACTGGCCGCCATCGGACTGCCTGCCTTCGACCCGCAGAACCGGCCGTTCTCGGAAACGCCACTGTTCGGGCTTGTGCAAGCCCTGCTGGCGTTGCGCAGCCGCCCCGGCTATGCCGAAGTCGCGGCTCTGCTGCGTCACCCGGATGTCCTCGCGGGGATCGGCCACGCCGCGGACCTGCTGCGCGAGTTGGACACGTTACAGTCCAGGTACTTGCCCGTTACGCTGGACGACCTGATCGCCGCTCTGGACAAGAAGTCGGACGATACGCACGCGCGGACCGAAAAATGGGAGCACCTGCTTCCGGCACTGGCGCAGGTGCGGGAGTGGCACCGGACCCTGAACCGTCCCGACCTCGCCACCGGCCTGCGTGAGGTGCTGCGGCAGGTCTACGCGCAGCGCCTCCTCAGATCCAGCGATTCCGCGGACGCCGCCTTCCAGCAGGCGGTCACCGTCTTCGATACGGTGTTGCGTGAACTCGAGGCCGCAGTGGCCGCGGGGCACGTCGGCAACGCCGCCGCCGAGGTCCTGGCCGCGGGGCTGCAGGAGGCCACCGTCAAGCCCGAGCGCAGCGCCGAGGTCCTCGACCTCGAGGGCTGGCTGGAACTGGCCTGGAATCCCGCGCCGCTGCTCTTCGTCGCTGGCATGAACGAGGGCTTTGTGCCCGACGGTCGCGTCGGCGACCTCTTCCTGCCGGACACCTTGCGGCGTACTCTCGACCTGCGCGATGACCGACTCCGCCTGGCGCGCGATGCCTATGTGCTCACGGCCCTGCTCGAACAGCGCCGCGACGAAGGGCAGGTGATCCTGCTGCTGGGCAAGACCTCGACCGCGGGCGACCCGCTGCGCCCCTCGCGCTTGCTCTTCCGCTGCCCCGACCGCGAGCTTGTGGCCCGCGCCCAGGCGCTCTTCAAGGATCCGCCTCCCGCGCACGCGGCCAGCGCTTTCAAGGTCAGCTTCCAGCTCAATCCTGCCCAAGTGCCAGTCGGCTGCATCAACGATAAATGCGCGACGACGCTGAGCCCGACCGTCTTCAGGGACTACCTTGCCTGCCCGCTACGCTTCTACCTGCGACACGTCCTTGGCATGGAAGCGCAGGATGACCTCGCTCGCGAACCGAATGCACTGGCCTTTGGCACCCTGGTCCATGACGTGCTCAGCGAGATGGGGCAGGAGAAGAAGCTCTGGGCCTGTCCCGACGGGGCCGAGCTGGCCCGCTGGCTGGAGCAATGCCTTCGCGAGAAGGCCCGTAAGCGCTACGGCGCCCGCCCCTGGCTGGGAGTCGAACTGGCCATCGATAGCGCCGTACACAGGCTGAGCGCCTTGGCGTACCGGCAGGTCGCCTGGCACGCCGAGGGCTGGGAGATCCTCTCGTCTGAGTGTGAG
>CAIZKT010000737.1:0-4974 GCA_903933565.1 uncultured Victivallales bacterium
GCTGCTCAGGAGCGAAGATTCAGCATTGACGCCCTCTCCGCCAGTCTCCCTGTCCGTCTCCTCCAGTCGCCGTTTCCCCGTCTCGCCGTCTCGCCGTTTCCTGAACCCTATGACCTGAGTCGTCACCACCCACGGAACTGACCTGCACCCCCCGCCTGGGCCCGCGCGGCCCACGTCTTGCGTCGCCTTGCTCCGGGGCTATCGTTCTCTCCAGGAAAGATGCCAAGCAGGGGTCAGCAGCGAAGGGAAACAACATGAGTACGGCACGACGGTTCCAGCACTCCGGATGGGCTTGCCGCGTTTTCGCTACCGCGGCCCTCGCCACGCTCTGTCTCTGCTTGCCCGTTGCCGGGCAGACGGCCGCGCTGCCGGGATTGCTCGGGCGCTGGGCCTTCGACGACGGGGTCGGCGACCTGGCCAGCGACAGTTCGGGCTGCGACAACGATGGCAACCTGCATGGCGTCGAGTGGGTGCGGGGCGCCTTCGGCACGGCGCTGCGCTTCAGTGGCAAAGACTCGTACGTGTTGATTCCGGAAGTCGCCGGGTTGGATGGTTCGAACGAACTCACGGTCGAGACCTGGGTTCTGTGGCAGGATGGCGGGCGCTACCCGAACCTGGTCACGGGTGGGCAGTGGTGCCCCGGTGGGTTCCTGCTTTTCGTGGCGGACAAGGGCTGCGTTTTCCGCCTGGGGCGGCCTGATACTGAAGCGGGAGTGCCGGGCAAGGAATGGGCCGAGGCGTGGGCGCCGTTCCTGGGGGCGTTTGAGACGGGCAGGTGGTACCATCTGGCCGCCACCTTCAAACGTCCCGACATCGTGACCTATGTGAACGGGAAAGTGGTCAACACGGCCACGTGGAACTACCCGGTCGGCTATCACGGTAACCTGATGATCGGCTCCTGGAACCCGCCCGAATCGTGTCACAACGGCTTGCTCGACGAGGTGAAAGTGTACAACCGCGCTCTGACCGCCGAGGAGGTCCTGGAGAGTTTCACGGCGGAGTCACCGCGGCGAACCGCGCCAGGGCCGGTGGCCTACGAGCCCGTGCCGCCCACAGCGCAACCAGGAGGAGTGCCCATGGCTACACTCGAGACCCAACTGGCGAGACTGGAGATCGATGCGCGCGGCCGTTGCCGCGCCCTGGTCGACAAGCAAAGCGGGCGGAACCTGCTGAGCGCCGCCCTGCCCATGGTGACGATGAATAGTCCGGGCCGCGCCGCCAGTGCGCGGAGTTGCGAGTATGCTGACGGCAAACTCCGCTTCGACTTCGGCAAGGGCAAGGGAACCGTGCTGGTCGGGGTGACCGCCAAAGACCGCTATTTCACCTTCGAAGTCCTCGCCGTTCAGGGTGAGGGGGTGCAGTCGGTGACTTTCTTGACGTTACCCGTGCTGAAGGGCGTCTACAGTTCCGGCACGTCCGGCGCCACCGTGGGAGACGAATGGGCGGTCTGCCTGCGCGAGATGAACCTGCAGACCCAGGTGACCCTTGGGGGTGCGCCCGCCGCGGCGCGAGCTAGCTGCCGGAGCGAGTATGGACTGCTCGGCGCCAAAGCCGCACTGGTGGTGGCGCCACCGGACCAACTGCGCCCGGCCCTGCAGGATCTGGTCAAGGCCGAGGGCCTGCCACAGTCGGCGCTGGGCGGACCCTGGGCCCTCGACGCCGAAGGCAACCGCGGCTCCTATCTGTTCGCGCACCCCTCGGAGCGCGAGGCGGACCGCTGGATCGAATTCGCTAAGCGCGGCGGTTTCGCCTGCCTGCATTACGACGGCTGGTACGCCTCGCTGGGGCACTATCAGCCCGCCCCTGGCCTGTTCCCCAACGGCATCGCGGGCGTGAAGGAGATGGTACGCAAGGTCCACGCGGCGGGCATGAAGGCAGGCATGCACACTCTGACCGGCTGCATCCAGACCCAGGATTCCTGGGTCACGCCAGTGCCGGACCCGCGCCTGGCGGCGGACGCCTCGTACACCCTGGCAGCCGACCTGGAGGCGACAGCAGACACCATCCTGACGGTCGAAAAGCCGCAAAAGCATGACATCATCTGGAGCTACTCCAGCGGCGGCAATGCCATCCGCATGGGCACCGAGATCATCCAGTACGCCGCCATCTCGTTCGAACCTCCGTATGGCTTTCTCAAATGCACCCGCGGCGCCTTCGGCAGCACGCCGAAAGCGCATGGGAAAGGCGCCCCTGTCGATCACCTGCGCCAGGTCTACCTCGCCTTCTACCCAGACGAAAAGACCACTCTGGTCGGCGAGGTGGCGGATGCCATCGCGCGCGTTTACAACGAATGCGAGTTCGATCTGATCTACATGGACGGCTCCGAAGGCATGGGCAGTCGGCACGCGGTTCAGACCATGCGTAATGCCATCTACACGCGGCTGCAGCGACCGGCCATCGTCGAGGCCAGCGAGTGGGGGCACTGGAGCTGGTACTACCACTCTCGCATCGGCGCCTGGGACCACGCCACCTGGGGCTGGAAGCGCTTCGTCGACATGCACTGCGCCGACATTGCCGGCTACCGCCAAGGGGCACTCTTGCAGGCCCAGCTCGGCTGGTGGGTGGTGCTCGGAGCCGGCCCCGGAAATCGCGCCGAAACCCCCGACGAGATGGAGTACTTCTGCGCCAAGAACCTGGCCTACGACGCGCCCTCCTCCACCCAGGCGCCCGGCTCGTTGGCGACCCCGGCGAACGCCCGCCTCCTGGAGTACATCACCATGGCCGGCTGGTATGAGCGCCTGCGGCTCGCAAACTACTTCTCCCCCGCCCTCAGGGAGCAGCTTCGGCAGCCGGGTAAGGAGGTCCATCTGGTCCAGGCCGAGGATGGCGAATGGCAGCTCCTGCCGACCGACTACCTGGCGCACAAGGTCACCGGCGTCGGCAACGGCTCGGACCTCTGGACCGTCACGAATGCGTTCGCGGTGCAGCCGGTCCGTTTCCGGCTCGAGGCACTGTATGCGGTGCAGCCCTACGATAGCCCCGACGCACTCGTGCTGGCGGACCCCGCACAGCCCGAGGCGTTCACGGTAACCCGCAACGCCAGCGGCGTGACGCAGACGCTGAGCCGTTCCACCGCCCAAGTCAAGATCGGCGAAGGCAGCCTCTGCTTCACGGCCACAAGCACGCGCGACTCCGCCAGGGGCGCCTGGGCCCAGGCCGGACGGCGTTTCGAGGCGCCGTACCTCGACCTCGGACCGGGCGACGCACTGGGCGTCTGGATCCACGGCGATGGCAAGGGCGAAGTGCTCAACCTGCAACTGGTCACCCCGCGCGAGTACATGGAAGCCTACGCCGAGAACTACGTGAAAATCGACTTCACCGGCTGGCGCTACGTCGAACTGCCGCTGCGCGAGCGCGATGCCGACAAGTACCACGACTACCAGTGGCCCTACTTCAGCCAGCACGGCATCTTCCGTACCCACCTGGACCGACGCCACGTCGGCGAGGTCAATCTGTACCTCAACAACCTGCCGCCCAACGACACGGCCACCGTCTACCTGAGCCCGCTGCGGGTCCTGCGCACCAGCCCGTCGCAGCTTGCCAACCCGACCCTGGAACTGAACGGCGAGACGCTGCGCCTCCCGACCACGCTCCGCGGTGGCGACTACGTCGAACTGCACGCCCTGGACGACTGTCGCGTCTACGACGAGCGGGGCAACCTGCTCGAACGCCTCACCCTGGACGGCAAGGCGCCGCTGCTCAAGGCCGGGGAGAACCAGCTGCGCTTCGCCGCTGAGGCGCCCGCGGGCTTCAACGCCCGGGCCGAGGTCACCCTGAGCCCTGCCGGCGCACCCTTGCCGGGACGCGCGCCCGAAAAGGACGTCAACTGGGCTCTGCTGCGCGACGAATACGACCTCCCGCGGGTCCTCACCCGGGCGGACGGCAAGGAGAACCGCTGGGACCTGATCTGCCGTAAGCAGGCGACCTCCGCCACCCTCGGCGTCGAACTCGAGGTGCAGCAACTCGGGGCGACGGACACCGCCTACAACAGCCCCGCCGCGCTGACTCTGGAGGGCTTCGATGAGCTCAGCTTCTTTGCCGACTCGCCCGACAACCAGTTTACCCAGTTCGTCTACGACGGGAAGCACAAGAGCCTGGCCACCAAGCCCGGGGTGACGCAGCAACTCGAGCGCAGTACCGACCCCGTAAAGATCGGCGCCGCCAGCGCGCGCTACACCGCCACCAGCACCCTCGCCGACAAGAGCGGCTGGTCGGCGCGCGGGCGACGCTACCTGAAGCCGCTCGACCTGTCCACCTACCAGGGCATCGGCTTCTGGCTCTTCGGCGACGGCAAGGGCGAAGCGTTCAAACTGCAGCTTCGAGATCAGGCGGCGGGCTGGTTTGACATGGTCACCACGGTGGACTTCACCGGCTGGCGCTACGTGCAGTTCAGCTTCGTCGACGCCGACAAGATCGACCTCAAGAGCGTCGAGTATCTGCTCCTCTACTACAACGGTATTCCAGCCCAGCAGACGGTCTCATGCTGCCTTGATGCGGTGCGGGCCCTGCCCAGCGTCGAGGGTCTGCGCGACCCGGCCCTGACCGTCGGCGGCAAGCAAGTGCTCTTCCCTGCGGTCCTGGCCGTGGGCGACCGACTCGTCTACGACGGCGTCGGGGCGGGGCGGCTCTATCGTCGCGGGAAACCCGACCCCGAGCCCATCCAGCCCCAGGGCACGCCGCCGACCCTGAAGCCTGGCCGAAACCCGGTCGCCATCGCGTTCGGCACGGGAGCCCCGCCGCAGTTCCGCGCCACCGTGGCACTGGTCAAGCACTACCCCTGAGGCCGCGGCGGCGGTAGATCCCGGAGGCTCTTGCAGAACCCTCGGCTCACCAGCCTCTCGCCTGGAGCCGGCGGTCCCCGCCGTATCCCTTGGAGCCGGCGGTCCCCGCCGTATCCCTTGGAGCCGGCGGTCCCCGCCGTATCCCCCTCCTCCCGCCCTGGAGCCGGCGGTCCCCGCCGTATCCCCTGGAGCC
>CAIZKT010000738.1:0-4255 GCA_903933565.1 uncultured Victivallales bacterium
CGGCTCCAAGGGATTACGCTTTGGAGCCCGCGGTCCGTCCGCGCCAGCGGACTTCCGCGGTACTGGGGATACGGCGGGAGCCCCGGCAGAGCCGGTGCGGACCGCCGACTCCAGGGGATTGCGGGCCGGCGCCTTGCCCTGCAGCACCCGATCGATGTCGGCGATCAGGGCCGACCAGTCGGCATAGCGCCCGGTCGGCTCCTTGGCCATCATCGTCTCGATCAGGTGGCTGCAGGCCTCGGTCACCTGCGGATTGCGGGAGCGCGGCGGCGGCAGCGGCTCGTACATGTGCTTGTGCAGCACCGTCAGCGTCGTCTCACCCGTGAAGGGCGGCGAGCCGGTGACGAGGTGATACAGCGTGGCCCCGAGCGCGTAGACGTCCGTCGGCACCCCGAGGTCGGCCAGGCCCTGAGCCTGCTCGGGGCTCATGTACTGCGGCGTCCCCAGGATGGCGCCGGAGAGGGTCATGCCGCTCTCTTCGCCAAGGCTTTTGGCCAGCCCCAGGTCCATCAGGAAGACCCGCTTGCGGTCGTCCACCATGATATTGGCCGGCTTGAGGTCACTGTGGAGAAGCTGGAACCTCTCCCAGGCGTAGGCCAGGGCCTCGGCGATGGCGCGGATGATGCCGAGGGCCTCGGCCTCGGGCAGGACCTTGTCCCGCTTCAGGCGTTGGTCCAGCGACTCGCCCTGGATGTAGGCCATGGCGAGGTAGTAGTTGCCGCTGTCCTCGCCGGCCTCAAAAACGGTGACGATGTTGGCGTGATCCAGCTTGGCGGCCAGCTTACCTTCGTGCAGGAAGCGCTTGACGGCCTCCGGGTTCTCGGCGAACCCCGGCGGCAGGATCTTGACCGCGACCTGCCGTTCCACGGAGAGCTGCTGGGCCAGGTAGACCTCGCCCATGCCGCCCTTGCCCAGGCGGCGTTCGAGGTGAAAGCCGGCCAGCGTGGTGCCGGCCGCAACGCGGGATTCAGGAATGGCCACCGGCCTGCCACACTGGGGGCAATCAGCCTGGCTGCCGCTCAGTGAGGCATCGGCCTCGAGCTTGCCCTTGCAGGCTGGACAGTGAAACGAAAACAGCATACCCGGCCCCTCCGCGGCTACGGTGCCACACCCACGCAGTTGTAGCCTACGGCGCGGCTGGCGCGCTGTCCACTGCCTTGCGGTTCACGAAACTCACTGCCAGAGGCCCGCCAGGCATGTACTTTCCCGCTCGGCCGACGTAGGCCAGGGTACAGGCCCGGCACTATGGTATGCCAGGCGGGCGCCGGGTGCTTTCAGCGGCCCCGCCACGGGTAGTACCGGCGGTTGACGCGGAGGATGAACGCCGTGGCGTGGTCCAAACATCGCATCGTACGCGCGGTCATGCTGGGCCTGGTGCTGCTGCTGCTGCTCAGTGGCGTGACCATGCTGTACTCGACCAGCTTTGCCGCCTGCTCCGAGTACTACCTGAAGCGGCAGGCGATGTGGGTCTGCATTGGCGGTCTGGTGGCCGGCTTCCTGGCCTTCCTCGACTACCGTCGGCTGGGACAGGTCTCGCCGATTCTGATGGGGCTGGTGGCCTTGGCCCTGGCCTACCTGGCGGGGGCGCACGTCCTCTACAAGATATCCTTCACCAAAGCCCTGGTGGCGTATCTGCCCTTGGTCGGCGGGCCCACCAAGGGCGGCTTTCGCTGGCTGCACATCGGGCCGTTCTCGTTGCAACCCTCGGAGTTCGCCAAGCCCATCGTGGTGCTGTTCCTGGCCGAGTACTACCAGCGTCGCGCCCGGCACACCCAGGAGTTCAAACGCGGGTTTCTGATCCCGCTGCTGTGTTGTAGCGCGGTCATCGGGCTGATCTGCCTGGGCAAGAACCTCAGCACCACCGTCATCACCGGCAGCATCATGGTAGTCATCATGTTTGTCGCCGGCGTGCGCCTGCGTTACCTCGGCATGCTGGCTGCGCTGGGCCTCTGTTTCTTCGCCGCGGTGGTGACCCTCAGCAAGGAACACCAGAGCCGGATGGCGACGTACCGGGACCCGGAACCCATCCGGCAGGGGGAGGGCTACCAGCTCTGGCACTCCCAACTGGCCATGGGCTCCGGCGGTTGGGCGGGGCTCGGGTTCACCCAAAGCCGCATGAAGCAGTACTACCTGCCCGAAGCCCACACCGACTTCATCGTGGCCATCGTCGGCGAGGAACTCGGCTTCCTGGCCGTGCTCGGGCTCATCGTTCTGTACTGCCTCCTGGGCGGCAGCATCTTCGCCATGGCCTCGCTGGCGCAGACCAAGGGCGCTATCCTCATGTGTGTGGGCATCGGCTGGACCCTGGCGTTCCAAGCCTTTGTCAACATCGGGGTGGTCAGCGGCTTTGGGCCCACCACGGGCGTGACCGCGCCCTTCCTAAGCTACGGCGGGTCGAGCATGCTGAGCTGCATGGCGGCCATCGGCCTGCTGCTCAGCGTCAGCCGGATCAGCGAGACGGAGGCGGAGACGCTGGAACTCCAGGATAGCCGCTTTGCCCGCAGCGCCGCCCCGACGAAGGCCACCTGATCCGCCGCCGGACTCACGGCGCCGCGGGACTCACGGCGGCGGCGGTTTGGGCGTGTCGATGCCAGCCTCCCGCACCAGGTACTCGCATAGCGCCTCGGCGATGAAACGGTGTCCGGCCTCGTTGGGGTGGGCCATGTCGGCAAAGAACTCCCCCAGCCGCTCGCGACCGATCTCCTGCAACAAGCGGTGGATGTCGAACAGCGGCAGCCCCCGTTCCCGGCTGATCTCGCGGATGGCCTCGGCGTAATCGTCCAGCATCACAAAGCGCGGCCCGCAGCCCGGTCCCGTAGCGAATAGCAGGATGGCGGTCCGCCCACCTGTGGCCCGGCAGATGCGGTCCAGGTAGTCATTGACCGAGGCCTTGAAAAAGGCGCGGGTGTAGGCGTTGCTCTTGTCGTTGTAGCCGATCCATAGAGTGACCAAGTCCGGGGCCGCATCCACGAAGTCCCGTGGCACCCAGGCGCGGGCGTCGACGGAGCGGGCGCCACCCACGGCCCGGCTGGCACAGGTTACCTCAGTGTACCCCAGCCAGCGCTGCAACAGGTCCTGGGTCAGCACCGCGTAGCGCTGCCGATCCCGGTCCGGCAGCCCCGTGCCCGCAGTGATCGAGTCGCCCATGCACTGAATGCGCACCGGCTGACGGGCTTTGAGCTGGGCCAATACCTCGCGCCAAGGCCGCGGCGCCGACGGCGGAGCAGCTGGCGAAACGCGGTCCTCGATCATGATGCGGTCGACGCAGAATGAGATCGCGGGGAGCGGCTGGTTGTTGTGGCCGATGGTCCAGCGGCTGCCCAGGCGCAACCCCGTAATCCCGCTGGGAGGCATGCCGCCCGGCGTGCCAATGGGGTCTACCTGCGACTCGGGGATGAAATCGGCCCAAGGCACCGTCACCTGGCGCCAGGCGGTGTCCTTCAGCGGGAAGTAGACCACAAACGTATAGACCCCGGTGACCGCCAGACAACCGAACTGGTCGGAGCCATCTCCCTTGATCCAGAACGACAGGCCCTGCGACCGGTCCCACGGCGCCGCCTCGGGTACGTAGGCCTTGGCCAGTAGACGCGTGACCTCGCCGGGCAGGGTGATGCGCAACGCCCCGGCGCCGTGGGCCGCCTCCGCGACCGCCTCGACCGCGGCCGGAGCCTTCCCCACCTGCCATCCCGAGACGCTGTCGCACTCATCCAACACCACCGGCTCAGCCCCGGCGATCCCGACCGCCAGAACGCTAAGCAACCCCACCCGCCGCCATAGCCGTTTCATCGTCGCGCCTCCTGCCCCTGTGCCCCTTGCCTTGCCCGAACGCACCCGTCCAGCGCCAGCCTGGTTAAGCTGCCTGGAGTATCTTGTAAGTACCTGGAACCGCATTCTTTGGATGACGCCACTCCGGCTGAGACGCAGCTTGGCGCAAACCCCCATGCCGGACCCCACACCAGCACCGACGGCGCACACCATCGTCTCCGCACGCCTGGAGTCAAGCCCCTCTCTGAGCAGGGCCGGGGCTTCGTTCTCCGGAGTGCCTGCCGGTGGCGCTGGAAAACGAAACTACTGCGGCTGTTTCGCCCGAGCGTTTGGCAACCCTGTCCGACGCCACTAGACTACGTAGGCGGGGATGGCGGTCGCGGACCCGCCAACGGTCGCGGCGCCGGTCCCACGCCCAGAGAAAACAGAACCACCCAACCACTCCCATACCCAACCACTCCCATACCCAACCACTCCCATACCCAACCAC
>CAIZKT010000739.1:0-10125 GCA_903933565.1 uncultured Victivallales bacterium
GCCTGAGGCCAGGCGCCTCTCCAAGGGAATGGAGATGCGGTGGGCTCCACCGCGTTTTTTTGGTGGAGATGCGGTGGGCTCCACCGCGTATTTTTGGTGGAGATGCGGTGGGCCCCACCGCCCGCGCCTGCGGCCAGGCGCCTCTCCAAGGGAATGGAGATGCGGTGGGCTCCACCGCCCGCGCCTGCGGTCTGCCGCGGCGGACGCCTCTCCAGCCCTTCCGGCCTCCTTGGATTCGCGCTTCCGTGCTTTACCTTGACAGCCTGCAACCCGGACCGCCGCAGCCTTCGGGCTCCTTCTCGGACGGGTGGTGCAGAAGACTCTCTTTCCTAAGGACTCAGGTCGCCGCGCCACGGCCGTTCGAAGGAGTTGCAGCCATGTCCATTCGCCGCCTCGCGCTCTTGGCCCTCGCCCTTCTCGCGTCCACCGCCGTCCACGCCGCCGCGCCACCCCTGCCTGCCGACCTCGTCACTCAACTGGGCCTCCCGGCGAATGTCGTGCCAGTCTATGTGCCTATCGCGACCAGTCCGGACGCCCACTACACCCCCGAGCAGGCGGCGGTCAACGCCCCGGATATCCTCTCCGTCGCGGCCTGCCATGTCGGCGGCAATCGCCTGCTGCTCAGGATCACCTTCGCCCAGCCGCCCGTCTTTCTCGGCGCCACGTTCATCGTCTACATGGACCTCGATGGCAACCCCGCCACCGGCCGGGTGGACCCCCAGCACGGCGGCACCGACGCCCAGCTCTCCTTCGCCGACAACCGCGCCGGCGTCACCTACTACGGCAGCTTCAACAACAAGAATACCGGCTTCCGCACCGCCATTGACGGTAATCTGCTCTATGTCGCCGTCGACGCTCCCTTCCGCCGCCAGGGCGATGCCATCCCCTTCAGCCTCGACCTCCTCAGCGAGCGCAAGCCCGGCAGCAACGACGGCACCCGGCGCGCGGACGTCCTCCTGCCCATTTCCGCCGCCACCGTCCCGGTCCTCCCCTTGGGCAAGCCCGGCCTCGCCAAGTCCCTGCGCGACTACCGCTACTACAACGACCGGGTGATGTATGAAAAGCTCGCGGACAAGGGCATGACCTACGCGCAGGTCGCGCCGAAGACCCCGATCCAGTTCGGTCGTCCCCGGCCCGAACCCACCTTCGCCACCCAGCCGCGCGCGGCCCAGCCCGGCAAGGCGAGCTTGACCCGAGTGCCGGTGGAGGTCCTCGAAGAGCAGGGCGTGGCCCGCCGCGCCGCCCTCAGTTTCGGCTTCCCTCTCGCCCAGGGCGATCTCTTTGACGTCGCGAAAATCCGCCTGCTCGAGGGCGCCGCCGAACTCCCGGCCCAGTTCACCGGTACCTCCTTCTGGCCCGATGGCAGCCTCAAATGGGTCCTCGTTGACGCCGTCGTCGCCCTCAAGGCCAACGAGCGCCGGGGCCTCGTCGCCGAGTTCGGCGGCACCCTCAAGCACGATGCCCCCGCCGGTCGCCAGGACATCGTGCAGGTCACGGAGGAAGCGGCGCGCTTCCTCATCACCAGCGGCGGCGTCCAGTACACCATCAACAAGGATCATTTCAACCTCCTCGCCGACGTGCGCCAGGTCGGGCCCGCCGCGCCGCGCGCTGCGGCCGCCCAGGTCGCCGCCTTCGACCCCGCCGGCGTGACTCTGACCGACCAAGCCGGCAAGCGCTTCGCCATGTCTCTCGGCCGGCCCGACAGCGTCAAACTCGAAGTCAACGGCCCTCAGAAAGTCGTCCTGCGCGCCGAAGGCCCCTACACCGCCGCGGACGGCTCCACCTACCAGCGCTGGATCGCCCGCCTCAGCTTCCGCGCCGGCTCGCCCCGGGTCGACCTGGCCCTGACCCAGGTCAATGACTACACCCGGACCGAGTTCACCGATCTGACCTCGCTCGAGCTCGGGCTCAACCTACCGGGCCTGGCGAACGCCGTCCTCTACGGCGAAGGCCTCAAGCCCCTCACGGCCACCTCCCTCGTGCAGCTCGATGACCAGCGCCTGCAAGCAGACGCCGCCAGCGCCAGCGGCAAGGCGCCCGGCCTCATCACCTGGGACGGCGGCAGCGCCATCGTTCACGACTTCTGGCAGCGCTGGCCCAAGTCGCTGGCCCGCACCGAGCAGGGACTCAGCTTCGGTCTCCTGCCGCGGCAGCCGTCCGCCGACTATGGCAAGGATCTTCCGTACTACCTGATGTACAACTTCGTGGAGGGCAAGTACCGCGCCAAGTGGGGGATGGCCTTCACCACTCGCCTTACCGTCGACTTTGGCGGCAAGCTGAAGCCCGAGGAACTCTACGCCGAGGCGCAAGCGCCCGCCCTCGCCGTCATCCCCGCCTCCTGGTATGCTCAGACCGGCGCCCTCGGCCCCCTGGCCGCCCCGCTCGGCCAGCAGTTTGCCCTGTGGGACACCTACGTGGACAGTTGCTTCAAGGACAACGAGCGCACCCGCCAGACCCTGCGCGAGTATGGCTACTACAACTACGGCGACTGGTTCGGTGAGCGCGGGCGCAACTGGGGCAACAACGAGTATGACATCGCCCACGGTCTGTTCATGCAGTTTGCCCGCACCGGCAACCGCGACATGGCCCGCTGGGCCCGCATCAGCTCCCAACACCGAGCCGATACCGACACCGTCTGGGCCTATCCCGATCCTTACTACGTGGGCGGTAACCACCTGCACTCCATCGGCCATAGCGGCACCTGGACCCAGGACGTCGAGCGCGCCACCTGGAGCCACAAGCACGAAATGCACACCGCCGCCGGCAGCGGTCACGTCTGGGCCGACGGGCTCATGGACGACTGGTATCTGACCGGCGAACCGCGTGCCGTCGAATCCGCCCTCGCCCTCGGCGAGCATTGCGCCTACGCCTTCGCGCCCACGTTCAATGCCCTCGGCACCCATGAGCGCTCCGCCGGCTGGTCGCTACGGGCGGTCATGGCTATCTACGACGGCACCTACGACCCCGTCTACCTCGCCGCCGCCAAGCGCATCGCACAGGTGCCTTTGCGGGAGCAGAAGTTCGACCAGGGCGGCGCCTGGCCGCATGTCCTGCCCGGCGATCACGCCGGCGATACCCCGGGCGCCGTCGGCAATAACCTGTTCCTGATCGGCGTCCTGCTCGGCGGCTTGCAGGCCTACCACGAGGCCTCACGGGACCCCGCGGTGCTCAAGGCGCTGGAGTCTGGCGCCGCCTGGGTGGTTACCTCGTGGGATGAGAAACGCGGCGGCTGGCCGTACTCCGCTGCCGTGGACGGCCGCCGCCTCTACGACGCGAGCACCGGCCTCAACCAGCTCATCATCACCCCGCTCGCCTATGTCGGCCGCCTTACCCACAACGAGAAGCTGCTGCAGATCGCCGATCAGGCCCTCTCCGCCACGGTCATGCAGACTGCCGGCGGCAACGGCAAGGGCATGTCCCAGCAGGCCTTCTTCACCAGTGGCGTCCTCGCCGAATTGCAGCGCTGGTATGCCGCCACGCGCCCCGACCAGGGCGCCACCGTCCTCGATGGCAGCCCCGCCATGATGGCCCAACTGCTGGTGAAAACCGCCGCCAGCGACCGCTTCAGCGTCCGCGCGCCGGACCAAAAGCTCTTCGTCGTCCGCCTCGAACCGGGCCTCAGCACGCTCAAGCTCAGCCGGAAACCCCATGGCGCCATGAACAAACGCGCCGAGTTCGCCACCGTCAAGATCACCGACCTCGCAGGCAAGGTGGTGGCCCAGGACAGATGCGGCACCGACGACAAGCGCGAGTTCTCCTTCCCCCTCGATGGCAAGAATAGCGCTCAGTTCAACCTGGTCATCGACGATGATCAGCGCGGGGTCTGGAACGTGGCGGGGGAGAGTCTGCGGATCGTCGCCAAGGTGCTGCCAGACTTCCGCCTTGGTGGCGTGGGCCGCTCGCGGTATTACTTCATGGTCCCGACGGGGACCAAGGAGTTCACCTTCAGGTTGGTCGGCGTCCACACCGGCAGCTACGGGGCGGTGGTCCTGACCCCCGGCGCAGAACTCGCCGGCAGCGTCCAGGGCAGCAATCCCGGAGCGGCCCTGATTCAGGGCTCCGCCGGAGCCGACACCCCGCGCCCCGCCGATCACCCGGAACTGAGCCAGCTCACCATCAAGCCGCTTCCGGCGGATACGGGCAAGGTCTGGAGCGTCCTGCTCAGCGCCGCGGGGGACATTGGCCTGCAGATGGAAAACCTGCCGCCCTACCTCTCGCTCTCACCGGAGGGTTGGTTCCAACCGCAGGAGTAGGCCCTACGCCCGCAACCTCCCGCGGCAACCGACCGCCAGCGCGTCACTTGGCCGGAATGGGCAGCTCGTAGGCGTTCAACGGCTGGGTCACGATGAATTCCTTGAGCTCCACCGCCGCGGCGTGGCCGACCTGCGGCGGGACGCTGCCGCTCGGCGTCGCGCCCTCGCGGTGGCGGAAATGCTGCGCCGCCAAGGCCACCACGGCGACCAGCAGAAACAAGGCGATCACGCCGCTGACAACCGCGCCGGTCAGACTCACGGCCCGGGTTGACTTGCCGCTGCCAGGACCCGGTGGCACATAGCTGATCTTGGCGCCACTCTCACTGTCGGTCATCACCGCGTGGAAATGCCCAATCCCTTCGGCCGCACCGCGATGCGCCAGCATGTCCTCGTGCAGGCGGTCCAGGATGGGCTTGGGATCGACATTGTAGAGCACACTCAGCTTCTCGACGTGCGCGTTGCAGTAGTACTCCGAGGGCAACTGGCCGCAGGCGCTGCATTCCAGATGCTCGATGATGTCCCGCGGAATGCGCGTCCGGGCACTCGCTTCTTCGATCGAAAAACCGGAGTCGGCCCGCGCGCTCAACAGTAGGTCACCCACGCTGCCCAACGCGGCGGCCGCCGCCGCCGGCTCGCTGTCCCCCAGCCCCGCCGCCGCCGGCCGGGAGGTCACCTGAGGCCCACGCGCCGTGGCGGCGGAGTCAACGCCGACCGCAGCCGCCGCCGCGGGCGCCGGAACCGCGGCCGGCTTCTTCGCCTCTGCCGGCGAGCCGTCGGCAGAGGCCGCGGCCGCCAGGCCTGCGGGCGCCTCTGGCTCAGCCTGCGGCAGCGTCGCCGCCGCGGCCGCTGCGGGCGCCGCCGTCAAGGGCTGCGCCCCAGCCGCGGCGGCAGCCTGCCAGGACAGTGGCAACTTCTGCTGCCGGATGTCACGCTCGCGCTCGCCGTCTGGGGTATCGCCTCGGGAATTCGCCATGAGGGCTGCTCCGCTCCGTCAACCGCGCTCAGGAACTGCTCTCCGCATCATCATCGTCGTCGGCCTCGGCCGCGCTGTCGTCAGCCGCCGCCGCCGGGGCACGCCCGCCCCCGGCAACCAGGATCTCGCGCGGCGCGCTGCCGATCTGAGGACCGATCACCCCGCGCTGCTCCAGGATGTCGATGATACTGGCGGCGCGGTTGTAGCCGATGCGCATGGCGCGCTGCAGGTAGCTGGTGGTGGCGCGCCGGTCTCGCAGAATGATCTCCATGCCCTGCTGCACCAGCGTCTCGTCGGCCTCCTCAAGATCGGCATCGCCCTCCGCCGCTGGTCCCGCCTCCACGCCCTTGAGCACGGTCGCATCGAACTCCTGGTCGGCCTGCTTGGCCACGTGTACCACCACCCGCTCAATCTCGTCGTCCTCGACCATGCCGCCCTGGTTGCGCTGCAGGCCGGACGCCCCCGGCGGCCGAAACAGCATGTCGCCCTGCCCCAGCAGCGCTTCGGCCCCCTTGCAGTCCAAGATGGTCCTCGAGTCGACCTGGCTGGTGACCTTGAAGGCAATGCGGGTGGGGAAATTGGCCTTGATGATGCCGGTGATGACGTTGACGCTGGGCCGTTGGGTCGCCAGGACCGCGTGGATGCCGACCGCCCGCGACATCTGCGCCAGCCGCGCCAAGCCGGTCTCCACGTCCCCCTTCGCCGTCATCATGATGTCCGCCAGCTCGTCAATGACCACCACAATGTACGGCAACCGGGCCGGCACGGGGTCGCCATGGTCATCCAGAATCACCTCTTTGGACTTCGGCCGACCGTTGAATCCTTCCAGGTTGCGGGCGCCTACTTTGGCCAGCACCCGGTAGCGACGCTCCATCTCGCGTATCACCCAGCGCAAAGCCAACGGCACTTGCTCGACCTTGCTGATCACCGGCGTGATCAGGTGCGGCAGCGCGCCATAGGAACGGAACTCCACTACCTTCGGGTCCACCATAATCAGCCGCAGTTCGTCCGGCGAAAAACGGTAGAGCAGAGACAGGATCAGCAGGTTGATGCATACAGACTTGCCGCTGCCCGTGGCGCCGGCGATCAGGAGGTGTGGCGCTTTCTCCAAATCCAGAATCACTACCTCGCCGCTGATGCTGCGCCCCAGCAGCAACGGAATGCGCGCCTTCGTCGACTTCCAGGCCGGGGAGTCCATCAGGCTGTGTACGCTGACCCGTGACGCCTTGGCGTTCGGAACCTCGATGCCGACCGACTTCCGCCCGGGGATCGGCGTCAGGATGCGGATGCTGGTGGCCCGCAGGTCCATGCAAATGTTGTTGCTCAAGCGGCTGATCTTCTCGACCTTGACCCCCGGGGCCGGCACGATCTCGTAGAGCGTCACCCGCGGCCCGCAGGTCGCCTGCCCAACCTGGGCTTCGATGCCGAAGCTGTCCATCGTATCCTGAAGCACCTTCTTCTTGTGCTCCACTTCAACCGGATCGCCAAACGAACTCTCCCCCGCATCCGCCTTCAATAGTTCGATGCTCGGCAGCAGGTAGGCGCCCCGAGAGCGGGGAGCATGAGCCGGCCGGGCCGCGGGCGGGCTCGCCGGCGCCGCTGGCTCGGTAACCGCGCCGGGCGGGGGCGCCGTAGCGGCGGCGTGGGCGGGCTCGTCCTGCGGCTTGGCGCCCCCTGCGGCCAGGTCGAATTCTGGCTGGCGCTCCGCCTCCCCGCTGGCAGACCGCTCCCGGCGCCGCGCCGCCAGGGGGCTGGAATCCACCCCCCCGGCCTCAACCGTGGCTGCCGCGCTCGTCTTGGCCTCACTCTGACAGCACGACTTCAGCCACGGCCAGACCACGTCATGCCAGTCGTGTGCCCACACCACCAGCAACCCGGCAAGCGCCAGAGACGCCGAGATCATGGCACTGCCGACGGCGTTCAAAATCACCCGCATCAGGCCGTCCCCGGGGGCACACAGCCGCTGCCCGATAACCCCACCGGGCAGCCCGCCGATGTTCACCGCTTCGGCCCAGTCCAGCCCTATATCCGGCCAGATGCCCAGCAGCATGGCACTGCCAACCAGCACCAGCCCGAGGCCAATCCAATAATCCCACTTGACTTGGCGCAAACCGCGCCGCCACAATAACCTCCGGACACTGGCCAAAAGCGCTAACAGCACCACCGGATACACCGCAAAACCGAACAGCAGCAGACTCCAGCGGCCCACCAGCACGCCCAGCACGCCCATCCAGTTCCCCGTGTACGTCCGTGACGCCATCCCGCCCGCCAGAATCTCCCAGTCCACCGGGTCGTAAGAGCCCGGTACCAACGACAGGAAAACCATCAGGCAGGCGCAGAAAACCAGCAGCCGGGCCACCAGGGCGCGAACCCCATGCCCCCCAGAGGCCGCCACCGCCGCCGACGCGGTCGTATCTGACTCATCCACGTGCCGGTGTCCAATCGTCAAATCGAGGCCCACGCACCCAACTCAACCTCAGGCCGCTGCCGGTTCTGAGCCGAACAAACAGGCCACCTCAAAGGTTGAGGCGACGTAGCAGCGATACTATTGTGTGAATCGCGCGAAGGGCAACTGCGGCAGGACTTGTTTTGCGCTGATCACAGAGTTCCTGATGACTTCTGGTAACCAGATACTCGACCCCGCCGCTGACCTGCGCCGACAGGCCGAAGAGGCC
This sequence comes from uncultured Victivallales bacterium, assembly GCA_903933565.1. GTDB lineage: Bacteria > Verrucomicrobiota > Lentisphaeria > Oligosphaerales > JAFGRS01 > CAILUI01. The sequence goes on from CAIZKT010000739.1 coordinate 7,902, forward strand.
GCGGCGCTGCTGCCGGAAGACGTGGCAGCCCTGTCCCCCGGCGCAATGCGACGGACGCTGCACGAGTTGCGCGTGCATCAGATCGAGCTGGAAATGCAGAACGATGAGTTGCGCCTGGCCCAGGCGCATTTGGACGCCGCGAGGGAGCGCTATTTCGACCTCTATAACCTGGCGCCGGTTGGCTATGTCAGCCTCGACGAACAGGGCCTCATCCTCGAAGCCAACCTGGCCGCTGCGACGCTGCTGGGCGTGGCGCGCTGCGCGCTGGTCACCCGGCGGCTGCCCCAATTCATCCTGCCCGATGACCAGGATATCTGCTACCGGCATCTCAAACAACTGCTTGCCACGGGCGAGCCGCAGACCTGCGAACTGCGCCTGGTGAGCCCGACGGGCACTCCAGGCTGGGTGCGCCTGGACGCAACCGCCGCGCAGGCCCCTGCAACCAGCACTGAGCGGGCTGACGGCGGCACGCCTGTCTGCCGCATCGTGCTGAGCGACATTAGCACGCACAAGCGCGACGAAGATGAATTGGCCAGGAGTGCCGCACGCTTCCGCAGCTACTTCGACTTGCCCTTGCACGGGATCGCCATCACCTCGCCGTCAAAAGGCTGGGTGGACGTCAACCAGCGGCTCTGCTCCATGCTGGGCTATCCCCGGGATGAAATCACGCGGCTGACTTGGTCTGAAATGACCCATCCGGATGATCTGGCGGCGGATGTCACGCAATTCGAGCGGCTGCTCGCCGGCCAGCTCGACCAGTATCAGCTGGAGAAGCGCTTCACCCGCAAGAATGGCACGGTCGTCTGGACCCATCTGGCGGTGGGCTGTGTCCGGCACGCGGATGGCCGGATGGAGTATGCCGTGGCCTTGTTGCATGACGTCTCGGCGCGCAAGCAAGCGGAGGCCGACAGGGATAGGCTGGAGGCCCTGGACCGGCAACTCCACAAATCGGACAGCCTGAACCGCATGGCTGGCGGCATCGCCCACCACTTCAACAACCAACTGATGGTGGTGATGGGTAACCTTGAGCTGGCCATGGACGACCTGCTGCTCCGGGGTGCCAATCCGCTCGCGGCCCTGAACGCCGCCATGCAGGCAAGCCGCCGGGCGGCGGAAGTGAGCAGCCTGATGTTGACCTACCTCGGGCAAACACCCACGGCGCCTGCGCTGATGGATCTCTGCAAGAGCTGCCGCCAGAACCTGCCTATCTTGAGCGCCGGCATGCCGAAAAGCGTCGTGCTCGAGACCGATCTGCCCGTGCCCGGCCCGGCTATATGCGCTAACTCCAGCCAGATTCAACAGGTGCTGGCCAACTTGCTCTCCAATGCCTGGGAGGCCACCAGCGCCAAAGGCGGCACCACCCGCCTGGCGGTCTCGACGGTGGTCGCCGCAGACATACCCTCAGTCAACCGTTTCCCCATCGGTTGCCAACCACAAGACCCTGCCTACGCCTGCCTGGCCGTGGCGGACACGGGCGGCGGAATCGCGAGTCGGGACATTGAGAAGCTCTTCGACCCGTTCTTCTCGACCAAGTTCACCGGCCGGGGCCTGGGCTTGCCCGTGGTGCTCGGCATTGTGCGCGCCCACGGGGGGTTCATCACGGTGGACAGCCAACTGGACCACGGCTGCGTCTTCCGGGTCTTCTTGCCGCTGGCCATGCCCGCACCAAATGGCCCGGTGACGTCGGCTACGGCGGTGGCCGAGGCCGACCCGCCTGCGAGCCGGGCACCGGAAGGCACGGTGCTCTTGGTGGAGGACGATGCGGCGGTGCGCAACGTGGCCGCGAGCATGCTCACGCGGCTGGGCTTTGCCGTGCTGGTCGCGCCGGATGGCTCCCAGGCGCTGGAATTGTTCCGCCAGCGACAGGCGGACATCCGTTGCGTGCTCTGCGACCTGACCATGCAGCACATGGACGGCTGGGCAACGCTGACGGCTCTGCGCCAACTCGCACCCGGCCTGCGGGTCATCCTGGCCAGCGGCTACGACGAGGCGCTGGTCATGGCCGGTGATCATCCCGAGCGGCCCCAGGCATTCCTGGGCAAGCCGTACCAGATGCAGGCGCTACGCACGGCGATGGAGAAGGCCCTGGCAAGTGAATAGGGTTCGGCCGAGCCCAAGGCTGCGGCCGGACATGCCGGATGAGACGTGCGGTTCTAGCGACATTAATGTCAAGGGGGTATCCACTTGGCGCAAGTAGCCACTACGGGTGGTGGGAGGGGTCCCC
>CAIZKT010000740.1:0-12341 GCA_903933565.1 uncultured Victivallales bacterium
CCACCGTGGGTTGCTGCCAGGCACGTTGCGGCGTGACCACGATGGCTGGTTCTCGTTCGTGGAGTCTGAGGGCGATCTCACCGAGGCGGAGCTGTTGGTCCTGCAGCGGCACAACCGATGGTTGCGCTGGGTCGAAACGACGGCCATCACCAGAAGCTACAAGATGGTGGTCCTCCGTGTCCTCATTGATGGGGACGCGCTCCTCACCGGCCAGGACCTGCTCAAGCATGCGGCCAAGGCCAGAGCATACATGCTGGCACACCCCAGCCTGCGCGACGACCTTAGCCCGACTCAGGAGGTCCCAGACCACGCGGCTGCGTTGATGCAGGACTGGGCGGCATGGTGGCAGCGCTGGCCCATCGAGCACTCCCAAGAGTGGCTGGGGGTTGACGGCGGCCGCATCGTGAACCGCCTGCAGGTGGAGGGGAGTCTCGCTCCCGCGTTCGTAGCCATGACCGCGGAACTGGTCGACTGGAGGCTGGGCGAGTACGTGTCACGACGTCTACAGGTACCGCAGGCTGACAGCTTCGACGCCAAGGTGTCGCACAACGGCCGCAAGCCGATCCTGTTCCTGCCGACTGCCAGAGAGGTATCAGCGCGGCCGGTGGGGCCGACGACCGTGCTGTTGCCTGACGGGCAGCCGTGGGAGTTCCGCTTCGTCCGGGTAGCCTGCAACGTCGCCCACCCGGTCGGGGAGGATGCCAACCGCCTGCCCGACCTCATGCGAGCATGGTTCGGCGACCAGGCCGGGCTGCCCGGCACCGACTTCCGCGTGCGGTTCACAAGGAGAGCCGCCGGATGGGTGGTCGCGCCCCTGGCCACCACGGGCGTCAGCTCGCCCCGTGTGGCGGGGACCGAGGGGGTGCCGAGTAGGATGGTGGCAGAGCCCCCGGCGGCCGCAGACGCGCAGCACTGGGTGCCCGTGGTGGACCTTGCAGCAGCGGCGAGCGAGTTCAGCGACGCTCAGCAGCCAGAGCCAAAGGGGTGGCTGGAACTCGCGGGGCACCGGGGCGGACCGGGGGCTTTCGTGGCGCAGGTCCGCGGCCACTCCATGGAGCCCACGATCCCCGACGGCTCATGGTGCCTCTTCCGACGCGTGACGCCGGGGTCTCGCGAAGGGAGGGTGCTCCTGGTTCAGCATCGCACCATCAGCGACCCAGAGAACGGGGGGCGTTACACAGTGAAACGCTACCGTTCACGCAAGGTGCCGCAGGGCGAGACTTGGCGCCACGCAGAGATCACCCTCGATCCCGACAACCCGGAATTCAAGCCAATCGCCATAGACCCGGTCCAGGCCGACGATCTGCGGGTGATCGCCGAGTTCGTGGCCGTGGCGGAACATCGCCACAACGATGGCGCGATCTAGATGCTGGCTTTGGGCGAAGTGGCCTTGCTCCTGCACATGCAGAGGGCCTGGGTCTGTCGGGTGGCATCTGATACTGGCCGCCAGAGTCACGGCGCATAGAGCCGGTGTGTGTCGCGGCTCGTGGCGTCGCTTTACCAAGCCAGGTCGCTGGGTTGGTACAGCGAGGAACTCGGCCACGCGGCTGGCGGCCCCGGACCACCTCGTGGGCGTGAAGGCGCAGGGGGCTTGGGGCGGGAATGCAGCCAGACGAACGGTCTTGCCGCGAACACTGGATTCGTGGGCCAACGGGTCGGCGCACAGCGGGTCCCATCAGCGCCTACTGCACGTCGCAGCGCTAGCCAGCACGGAGCTTGTGCCGCCGGTGCCAGGCGAGGTGGGCTGTGTCCGGCCAGTGATCGGGGTTGACGGGAAGACGGACCTTGCAGCCTTCCAGCCGTTTCAGCTGGTGACTGTCGTCGCCGGCTTCGTCGAAGCGACTGGCGGCGATGAGGACCCGGTAGTCATCCGTCAGCGACCAGAGCCCCTGGTCGAACAGCCAGTGCGCATTCTTGCACAATGCGATCCCGTTCCGCGGGTCGTTGTTGCGGCTGTCGGCGAACTGGTGGATGTGGCCGGCATCGTCGATGACGCAGCGGTATCCGGTCAGGGCACAGATGTAGTCGTAGGCAGGCACTACGGTCAGGCGGAAGCGCGCCTCGCGGCCACTCTCACGCGAGGCGGCGTAGAGCTTGGCGTCAGCCCTTGCCGCGTCGTCGGACGGGACCGGCAGACCCACGAGGTCGCAGAGCGCCGCCCGCTCCCCGTGATCGGGGAAGTGCCGCGTGATCAGGACGCGCCGGAACGCGTTGCGGAACTCGGCATCCGCCAGACAGTGCCGCGTGGGAGCGCAACACCCATTGTGCCACCACGGGGTTCTCCACCCCGGTGTCGGTGGTGATCACCTGGATGTCCTTGTGCCGTTCGCCGTGCAACACCTCGGCGATGGCCAGCCAGACGAGTTGCAGGACGGCAGTGGAGTCCTTGCCGCCGCTGTAGCCGATGATCCAGGGGACGTTATCCGCCAGGTAGAGCTCGCGGATCTCGGCCTTGAGGCTCTCCACCACCGCGCCCATGCCATGGCCGCCGAAGGGCGACGTTGATCTCGTATCCATCAGGTTCTCCGCACTACTGCCCGTCAGAACCTTGCTTTGCCGGCAAGCCTTCCTGGCTGCTTGTCTGGGGCCTTGCCATACCCCTGCGGCTCTGGACGACACCCGTTCGTAGTCGAGCCTTCAGCCGCCCTGGCCGACCACCCGGCTTACCTGCACGTCGATGCCGCCCAGGGCACCGGCAAAGACATCCCGACGCTACGCCTGCCGCGCCTCGACCTGATCAGTCTCAGCGGCCACAAGCTCTACGGGCCGAAAGGCGTGGGAGCTCTGGTCGTGCGGCGGCGACGCTACGAGCGGCCGCCCTTGACGCCCCTGGCAGAACGGGAGGCGCGCTCCCGAAATGCGCGGTATCAGATGGTACAGAGCATGGCTGGCCACCGGCTTCAGGGCTGGGTTGGAAACGGGGATTCCTGCCGCCCGCAGGGTCGCCTCCAGGTGCGGCATGACCTCTTCATCCAGCACCCCCAACGCCAGCCTGCCCACGGCGCTCACGCTGGCCTGCTGGTCCCCGTTCCCCGCCGGGCCCCCGAGGAACGGTGCGGGCAGCAACTGCCGTGCCGTGTCGGCCTGGTCCGGCGGTTTTGGGACCAGATGGATATACTCATCCTGGAGCGGCAACGGGCACGTCGTCCAGTGAGCTCTGGCCGGTCGGCCCCAGGCATCGAAACGGCCGCTCTGCTCCGGCGGCGCATGGATACAGACGTCGACGGGAACCGTCTTCTGCTGGTCCAGCCGCTCCCAGGCCTGCACCGCGAGAGGAACGGGATCCGGGACGCCGATGATCACCAGGCGCTGGATGCCCTCCGGCAGGACCGGCTCGGTGGCCACCTTGATCTGCGCCTGCGCCGGGTCTGCCAGACCCGCGCCACTCAGTCCGGCCAGGAACGCCGTCTCCAGTGCCGCCAACTCATCCCACCGCGCGGCCTCGAGGAAGTCCGGATTCGCCTTGAGTCCGGCGGACGCCGTTGCGACCGTGTGGCCGCCCTCGCACAGTTCCCGCCGTAACTCCAGGAAGAGTTCCGCCGTCTCCAGACGCCAGCGGAAATCCCCGGACTGGTTCGCCCCGGCGCTGGCGGGGAACAGGTTGGCGTACTGCGCGTAGTCCAGCTCGAGTAGGACATCAGCCAGCACGGCAAGGCACTCGGCGCGCGAAGCCACCACGCCGCGCGGCCGGAGGAAGTGCGATGGCTGGACCACCGCGGGTGACAGGACCATGGTCCCGCGTTCCCGCGCGGCATCTGCCAGGCATTCGCGCAGTCGCCGTCCAGCCTGACGCGTCGGGACGACGACCATCACCCGACTAAGGTCCAGCGGCCGGCCGCTGACGTCCCGCAGCAGGAAATTCACCGCCAGCTCGACGATCGGCTTGTCCCAGCCAAGCAAGTATTGGGTCATGGTCTGCCTCGTTCCCTTTCGCCATCACGGACGCTGCCCGACGGCGGAAGGCCGTCAGGTCAGTCCCGGCTCTACCGGCTGAGCGGGTTCCCGGACCGCCTGGTCTCGGTACCGTCGCGGCCTGCCTCACGCCACGGCGAAGTACTTGGTGCCGCGCGTCTCGCCCTCTTTTCGGATCCGGCCTGCGTCCAGGAGATCCTTGAGGATTCTGCGAGCATCGAGGTCATCGATGCTGAGTTCGTCTGCCACCTTGCTGCGGCTGACGCCGTTGTGGCTGCCGACGAACTCCAGGACGGCGTCCATATCGGCCTGGCCGGCGGCCTCCGCGCGGGCTGCGGCGGGGACGCCCTCGGGCCGCGGGGCATCCGGCTCCGTATCGGCGTCATCAGCTGCCGCATCAGCCCCGACGGGCTGCGGGGCGGGTGGCGGCGGGGCCACCGTCCGCAGTACGGGTCTCCTGAGTTCATAGGTCATCGCCGCGCCGAGAGCGCGGTAGTCGTTGGGATTACAGGTGAGGACGATCACCTGCAGGCCCCGCCTGGCTGCCAGGTCGAGCATACGTTGCAGTTCCCTGACGCGCTCAGGATCGGAATTCGCGAAGGCGTCGTCGAGGACAACGGGCAGGCAGCCGCCATGTCCGGCGGCAAGGACCTCGGCCATAGCCAGGCGCACCGCGACGCCCACCTGTTCCCTGGCGCCGCTGGACAGCGCGTCGAAGGCGAAGGTCCCCAGTTCAGCGCTCTGGCGGGAGACGATGAGGCGGCCCAGGCTCCCGTCTGTCTCCAGATCGAAGCTGGCGCCCGCGTCCGGACCGAAGATGCAGCGGGTATAGGTGGCGATGCGGTCATTGAGCGGGGCGGCAATGGCGGCGGAGGCGCGCGCCCTATGACCACAGTATACGGTTAGATTTCTATAACTCGTTGCCTTCGTGACCTGTCGGCTTGTGCCCAGCGGCGTGATCAAGTATCGGCAGACAGTCGGGGGCGTGCGGAGGTGAGTCGGGCGGGGGAGTTCCAGGCTGAACGGGGCTTGTTGTCCGTTGCCGCGAATGATAAAGTATATGCGTTATGCCATTGTCACGCATATACTTTATCAGGGGGCGGCCATGGACGTTGGGCAGGTACTGGAGAAACTTCGCGGCGTCAGGATTTTCAAGGTGTGCGAGCTGGCGGCCTGGCTTGCCTGCTCGGTGCCGACCGCCCGGCGGCGTCTGCGGGAGTGGAAGGCACACACGAGCATCAACTGCAACGGCTGCTACTACGCCCTTCCGGCCGTTCCGCGGTTCGACGGCAATGGCCTGTGGCGGTGCGACGAGGCGGCGTTTTCGCGGCACGGGAACCTCCGGCAGACGGTCTGCTTTCTGGTCTGGGCTGCGCCTGCGGGGCTTACATCCGGCGAACTGGGCGGGATCCTCGGAATGGAGGCGAGGTCGTTTCTCTCTCATTTCCGGCGGGAGCCGCGAGTCTGCCAGATACGGGAAGGACGCCGGGATGTCTGGCTGTCGAGTGACCCTGCCGTGCGTGAGCGTCAGATGCTCGCCCGCCGCCATGGCATCCCGCCGGAGGGCGAACTGCCGTCCGCGGCCGAGGCGGTTCTGGTTCTGGTCGAGGTGATCCGTCAGCCGGACGACGATGCCGAAAGCATCGCCCACCGGCTGGAGGCACGGGGAACCCCCGTGGCTGCGACACGCATCCGCCGCCTGCTCGAACTCCACGGGCTGGCTAAAAAAGGGGCTCCGGATTCGGCGCGGTCCGGGCTCTGAACCGGATTCTGGGACAGCTGGAGTCCTCCCTCTCCACGGGCACACTGTTCCCGCAGCAGCCGGTGTTGCGCTTCCAGCCGCAGTTCGAGCGTTGCCCGCGCTGTGGGGCGGTCTTGAAGGCGCTCAAGACCGTCGAGCGGCATCCGTGTACGCTGCACCTCGGCCACTTCACGGCGCACGAGACCGTCCTGGGGTGCGGTTGCGTCAAGGCGACGAGGAGCTTTCGCAGCGGGGAACTGGCTGGCCTGGTGGCGCCAGGCCGCAGGTTCGGCTTCGATGTCATGGTCCACGCGGGCGAGGCCGTGCTGCGCCGCAACCTGACCGCCGGAGGCACGGTGGCGGAACTGGCCCGGATGAACGTGACCCTCTCGGAGAGCGAAGTGCGAGAGTTGGTCGCACGGTTTGCCGTGAGCCTGGGCCTCGCCCACGCCGAAGCCGCGCCGCGTCTGCGGGCGCAGATGGGCCAGGCAGGCGGGTATGTGCTGCACCTGGACTCGACCTGCAAGGGCTCCAGTACGCACCTGATGACGGGGCTGGACGAACTCAGCGGCTTCGTTCTGCTCAACGCCCGGATCCCCAGCGAGTCCGAGCCCGAGGTCAGCGCTTTCCTCCGCACCATCGTACAGCGCTTCGGGGTGCCGCTGGCGGTCAGTTGCGACATGTCCAAAGGCATCCTCGCGGCCGTGGCTTCAGTCCTTCCCGAAGGCATGCCGGTATTCATCTGCCATTTCCACTTCCTGCGCGATCTCGGCAAGGACCTCATGGCGGAGCCGTATGCGACCGTCCGCGAACGCCTTCGTCACCACGGGCCGAAGGCCGAACTGCGCCGCCTGCAGCGCGGCTTGCGCGAGGTGGTACAGAGCCACAGCCGGGAGCTCGGCCAGTGGATCCGGGCAGCCCTGGCGCCGGACGGGCAACAAGGGCCGGTGCCAGCGCTCCCGCACGACGTCCTGCTTGGCGCTCTCGTCTCCTCGCTGCTCGATTCCGAGCACCGCGGCGGCGGGTACGGATTTCCTTTCGACAGGCCCCATCTGCAGTTCTTCCGGCAAGCGCAGGTCGTGCTGATGGCCGCTCGCAGCATCCTGCGCTGCGTGACGATGCAGCCGCCACAGCGCCAGCTCTTCACCCTCCTCGCCACCACCCTCGAACCGCTGTGCAACGACTCCGCCCTGGCCCAGGCGGCAGAGACCGTCGAATACCGGGCCATGGAGTTCGACCGCCTGCGCACGGCCCTGCGCCTTGCTGAAGCCGACACGCAGCAAGGGCTCAACGACGACGGGGCGGAAGTGCCCATGACCGTACTCCGCGAGCGGGTCGAACGCTTCTGCCAGTCGGTCAGGAACGACGATGCGCTTAGGGACCGCAACGAGTTCAGGGCCATGCTCCAACAGATCTACAGGCATCGTGACAGACTCTTCGCCGATCCCATTCAGGTCCAGACGACAAACGGCACGCGCGCCATCCAGCCCCAGCGCACAAACAACATCCTCGAACGCTTCTTCCGTCGCCTCGGCAGCCAGGTCCGCAAGAGGACCGGCCAGCAGCCCGGCGAAGCGTTCCTCAACCGGCTGCTCCCCGACTTCCCGCTGGTCGCCAACCTGGACAACCCGCGCTATCTCGCGCTGTTGCTTGACGGCTGCGCCAGCTTGAGCGAGCGTCTCTCACGGCTTGATCAGGATACCGTCGGCTCGACTCTCGCCAGGCTCCGCAGTCCGAGCACGGGCATCTCCAGGCCCAGCCGAGCACGCTTGCGTCAAGCCGACGCCCCCCTCAAGATCGCTCTCTTCATCCTGGGGGCGGTCGCCTGATCCAACCGATTATTGTGGCCATAGGCAACGGCCGCAACCAAAGCACCGGCGAGCACCATCCAGGTGAGGGTGGGCTCGGCTGCGGTTGCTTTGGAATCAGCCTTGAGACTTACGGGCGAAGCCGGTTGCGTCTTGTTCTTTCTCTCTTTCAGACGTCACTCCACTGGCAGCAGTGCCAGGTAGTCGAGATTGCAGCCGCGGTTATCCGTGTTCTCCAGGGTAAGCCGGTGCATCCCCGGGGTGAGGTCGAGGACCAGTACCGCGCCGTCTACCGTCAGGGTGGCGTGCTCCCAGTCGAAGGCCATCTCACCGAAGCCGCCCGTGGAGGGCAGGACGGCGGTGCCCAAGGCCTTGCCGTCGACCGCGACCGCGCGGTTGGCGCCCACGGGGGTGCAGTAGCGCACGGTAAGCTTGTAGCGGCCGGCCTTCGGCGCATTCAGGGTCCAGCCGAGGGTATGCCCGGCCTTGTCCCAATGCGAGAAAGCCTTCCCCAGGGTGCCGGCCTTATCGTCGCGGACATGCACTTCGCCGCCGCTCTGTTCCGTGAAGGCTTCAGCCTGCACCAGGCCGTCGGCTTTGAGGAAGGGACTGGCGGTGGTGACGGTGACCTGGCCGGTGAGCCGGCAGTCCGCGGCGGTCAGCACGGCGTGAAGGGTGGCGCTGGCGGCGGCGGGGGCCTCGCGGGTGACTGTGGCCCAGGCGACCAGACGCTCTCCCGCCTTGAGGTCGACCGCGAACTCGGTGGGATCGAGCCGCAGGCCGACGGGAGCCTGCAGCTCGACCTTGCCTTTGAGTCCGGCGGCAAGGGGCGCGCAGACGACCACGCGGCAGGCCGGGTCGGCGCCCTTGTTCATCTGGGTAAGGTTCAGGTTGTGCGAGAGGGCCTCCGGGAGGTAGGACAGAGTGGGGTCCTGGGAGTAGCCCATGGAATTCATAGCGATGCACGAGCGGTAGACGGGATCTTGCAGCAGGCAGACGCGGCGGTCCATGGCCGGAACCGTGGTCGAGTAGAGCCGCAGTTCGCCCTTCTCGCTGACGATGATTTCCTCGCGCCAGTCGCCCAGGACATCGGCCGTGGTCACGCGCGAGCCCCGGATGGCCTCGCTGACGACGCCGCCCTGGTAGTCGGAGATCTTGCCGCCGGCAATCTCGCGCTGCAGGTCGGCGTCCCAATAGAGCGTGCTGAGCCCGAAGCCATAGGAGGCGTCCTTGCCACTGCCGAGCAGAGTGCCAGCGGCAGCGAAGAGCCAGCGCTGTTCGGTGAGTTTGTGGTCGCCCGAGGAATCCGCGCCGTAGACCTCCATGCCGGCCACGGTGGGATCGATATCGGCACAGAATCCTTTGCCGTGGACATGCTCGGTGGGGACATCGAGGCTCCAGTAGGTCTTGCCGGTGGCGGCATTGACCAGATTGAGGCCCCCGCCGTTCTTCTGCGCCGTCTCCATCACGTAGGCGATCTCCATGCCCGGCTTTGACGGATCGACATCGGACAGGTAGGCGGCGTCGGGATGCCCACGGCCGGTGGTCCACAACGGCGCGCCGTCATCGTCCAGCACCACGCTGCCCAGAATCACTTCGTCGCGACCATCGGAGTCCACGTCCGCACAGACGCAGAAGTGCGCCCCCTGGCCACGGTACTCGCGCCCAAGAGCGGCATTGTCATACTGCCAAAGCGGCTGCAGCTTGCCATCCGCCAACTGGTAGGCCTCGGCGCGCATGAACGAGTAGGTGCCGCGCAGAGCGAGCAGGCAGGGCGTCTTGCCGTCCAGATACGCCACCGCGATCTGGTTTCGTGAGAACAGGTTATAGTCCGCGAAGCCCTCTCGGGCTGGCCAGGGGACGCGGACGATCTCGGCGCCAGTCATGCCGTCCCAGACGACCAGAGATTCGGGGCCGGTGGAAACGCGGCCATCGGCGTCGCGCGGATCGCCTTCACCGATCTTCGCCGCCACTTCGGCGCGGCCATCGCCATTGAGGTCGTAGACGATGTAGGGCGAGTACCAGACCCCTTGCTCGATGGCCCAGCCGAGGTCATGGCGCCAGAGGAAGGTGCCATCGGCCAGGTAGGCCTCGAGCTTGTAGGTGTCCGTCGACTTCAGCCAGTACTTGACGTACGGGTCGACATTGCCATCGGGATGCTTGATGACGTAGTCGGGGGTGCCGTCGCCATTGAGGTCAGCGATGCCGACCCGCGCAAACCGCGTCTCCGGGTCCTGCAGCTTGAGGCGGACGTAGGCGGCTTCGCCATTGAGGCGCTCCAGCGCCAGGGCGCTGCCAGCGAGGGCGCCCGGGGCGTTGACCGGTCTGACGCTGTAGGTGGGCGTCGTTGCAGGTGCCTTTTCATCCATGAAATCCGTCGTTACAGTGACCGGATTGGCGGTGAGTTTCTGCGGCTCGGCGGGGCCCAGGCTCCGATAGACATCGAAGGCAATGTCCGCGGGGTCTGTCTTGAGCAGGCGCCAGCTCAGGTAGACGCTGCCATCGGCTCGGCGCTGGGCCAGCAGACCGCGATCGAGGGGCTCGAGGGGGCGCTCCGTGGCCCAGCCGGTGACCTTGGCCCGTGGGGGGATCTCAAGTTTCTCGGCGACGATGGAGATATCGTCGACATAGCTGTCGGTGAGCCCGCCCCCGGTCACCCGCACGACCAGCTCATTGACGCTGGGCGGAACGCTGAAATAGGCCTGGACGGGCGTCCAGACTGCCGTGGCGCCGGCGGCCCGGGCGAGGCCCAGTTCCCAGCTCACCAACTGGCCATCCTTATAGCCGGCAGCACAGACATTGACCGGCGTCCCCTTGACCCAGGCCCGGAGGCAGAAGTCGGAACCGGGCAGGACGGGATAGCGGTTGCCGTGGGTATAGGCCCAGTCCTTCTCGCCGCTGTGGGTGAGGCGCACACAGCGCTCGCCGGCGTGCTTGTCGGCCTGCACGGACTCGGCTTTGCCCTTGCCCTCTTCGCGGCTCCACCAGGCCCAGCGCTGCGGCAAGCCGACGGCGTCCACCTGCTCGAAGTCGGCATTCTGGATGCCATCCAGCAGCGTCGTGACGCGGTCCAGGTGAATCACATCCAGGTAGGCGCTGCCGCAGGTTTCGGGCGTGGGCATGGCGAAACGGTCGTCCACCCAGAATTCAAAGGTGCCCGCGGCAATCTCCACATTTGCGAACGCAGCGCCCCGTCCCTGGTAGCGTTGCCATTCCTTGCCATCGCGCGAGATGCCCAGCACACGATTCGGGGCAAAGCTGATGGAGTAGATGCCTTTAGGGATGTCGCCAAGGCGGAGGTGCAAGGCCGGGGCGCCCTCTTCAGAGGTGGCCCGGTCGGCCTTGACGACCGGGCTCTGGAGGGTCACGCCTCCGGACCACTTCGCCTCCTTGTTGGCATCGGTGCTCCAGAGATTCCAGTGCGTTTCCGAGAACTTATCCTTCAGCAGAGCCTCCTGGTTGACGACCACGGTCTCTGCCTCGAACGACAGTTGCGCGGCCACGGGCAGGGCGGCGAGGAGAGCCCCCAGCCAGGGCCTCCAGGTCTGAATCAGGCGTGTCATCGAAGGGTGTCTCCTTGGCACAATGCGGCGAACGCCGCCGCCGCGGCTTGTTTCACGGGGGCGTCCCCGGCGCAGTGCCAATGGCCGGCTTCAAGCACAAACGTCTGCCGGTACGCAGCCGGGATCGCGTTGTTCACCGCGAACTGTCCCGGTGGCACCACGGCGGGGTCGAAGAGCGCCGGCGTACAGACTACCGGCACCCGGATGCGCGTTGCCGCGGTGGCCGCATCGTAGTAGGCCAGGACCGCGGTGACGTCCGGGTGCTCGGCGTGGTACTGCCGCACCGACTCGCCGCTGCCGTTGGACGGGAAGCGCAGCCGTAGCGGGTGGTGTCCAAAGGTGGGTACGTCGAGGTAGCCAGCACGCAGCCGAGGGTCCCAGGGCAGGGCCAGAGCCCCCAGGCCACCGCCGAAGCTGCCGCCGCTGTAGACCAGGTTCGTCGCCGTGTCCGGGTACAGTTCCAGCAGCACCGACGCAGCCCGCCAGAGGTCGGCTACGGCGCCCCGCAGGATGTAGGTCTCGCGGGACTGAATGCCACAGAGCACGTGCTGGCTGGACCTCCAGGGGAACTCGGGAGCCGTCGACAGACCAAAGCCGCGGATGCAGGGCACGATCACGGTCAGATGGCGGCGCAGTTCCGGCGCCGCAAAGACGCCATAGCCATGCCCGACCACCAGCCCGCCGCGGGAGTCCTGCGGGCGCGACACAAAGGCGCCCAGGCGCGCCCCGCCGAGCGCCTCGAAGCGGACCTCGAACACCTCGGTTTCGGGGTCCGGGGACCAGATACGACGAACCTCGGGCGCCGAGCGCAGAGCGAGCGTCTCCGCGTAGGTCGCCCGCCAGAACTCAGCGAAGTCGGGCGGCTCGGTGTCGGGGGGCGTAACCGCAAGCAATTGCGCCTGGCTGTATCCGCAAGTCGGGTCAAACGGGAAGGTATGGTTGATCATGGCGGCGTGTATCCTGCTGGCAATGCACTGCGCCTACCGGGGTGCCGTTGTGCGCCCCGCGGGTTCGCCTCCGCGTCAGACCAAGGGGTTGCAGTCGTCCGCTGCAGGCCGGAAGCGGTCCTCTGCCCTTGGGTTGGCGCCCGGGAGCGGGTTCGGGGCGCGCCCCGCGAGCGGCATAGTCTAGCCTGTAATCCGGCACTGGCCTAGCGCACACCCTGTGGCACGCGCCTGAAGCGGGGCTATCGTTCCGACCGCAAACGGCGGAGGCCCACCGCATCTCCACCAACCCGCGGTGGCCCCCCACCGCATCTCCCCTGGATTCTGGAGAGGCGCCTGGCCTCAGGCGCGGCGGTGGAGCCCACCCGACAAG